>MEUA01000005.1 GCA_001771505.1 candidate division WOR-1 bacterium RIFOXYB2_FULL_36_35 | reverse complement strand
TTCTCAAACTATTTCAAGATTGGGTGAGGGCAGAGAAATCCAGGATGGAAAATTCACAAAGTCATTATTTTATGTATTACAAAACTTTTCTTGCACAGCGTTTTTTGGCTTAATGACAATAATTATTGAAAAATGCTTTTTGCTAGGAGAAAGTCAGGAGAATTCTGTTCGTCTATGAATCATACGGGTTTACTCGAGGTATAAATACTCGGGGTTAAGCTTTTTAAAATTGATAAATTCTTAACATCTAATTTCATATCAGGATCTTTTGGAGTTTCAAGAACCATAGGTTTATCGATGAATCTTTTATCGTTTAAGATGAGTCTGAAAGGTTCCTTTCCAAGAGTTCCTTCTCCAATATGTTCATGGCGATCTTTTTTTGAGCCAAGCTCTTTTTTGCTGTCATTTAGATGAAAGGCCAAAAGGTTTTTAATCCCTATCAGCTTGTCAAATAAGGAGAAAGTCTCTTTGTAACCTGATTCTGTTTTTATGTCATATCCTGCGGTATAGGAGTGACAGGTATCAAAACAAACTCCCAATCTTTCCTTATTGTCCACAGAAGTAAACCAATGTTCAAAATGTTCAAATTTATAGCCTAGTCCTGATCCTTGTCCTGCTGTTGTTTCAAGGGCTATTTTGACTTTATATCCTTTTGTTTTTTTTATAAGGAGATTTAAGCTTTCAGTCACCTTTTTAATCCCAAATTTTTCTCCTTCTCCTGTATGTGATCCCGGATGAATAACAATAAACGGAAGGCTTAATGCTTCGCATCTTTCAATCTCGTCTAACATTGATTTAATTGACTTTTCGTAGTTATCTTTTTTAGGGGAGGCTAAGTTGATTAAATATCCTGCATGTGCGAAAACAAAAATACCCGTCTCTTTTTGAAGCTTTTTAAATCTTTCTATTTCATCTTTTGGCAGTGGTTTGCCGAACCATTGGTTGTTATTTTTTACGAATATTTGAATAGCAGTACAATCAATTAAAGCTCCACGTTCAATCGCTTTATCAACACCACCTGCTATCGACATATGCGAGCCTAAAAATCTTTTTTGAGGCATTGAATAATTATATCATTTTGTTGTGAAATTTTTTTATATGTTTACAGATATGAATTTATGAAAAATAAATTTCTTTTAGCATCCAGGAGATCTTTTTTATCTTTAAGAGACAGCTTTAAAGATTATTTTAAATGGGAGACGGAAAAGACAGGAAAAACACCTTGGAGAAAAAAGGTTTTACTTGAGTCTCAGAAAGGATCTTCCTCTGTAAATAATTTTATGGTTTCAGATTCATATTGTCCGTCTTTAGTTAGAGATGGCATAGAAAGACCCATGAATTTTGCAACCTTTGTCGGCCTCCCAGGCAGGATTGAGCGTCATTATTTTAGCGAACTTTATGTTGGTAATGAAAGAATTGTTTTAAAGGTTATTATTAAAAAAGGGGAAGCTAAATTGATAGCTTACGGCATTGAAGGAAAAGTATTGCTGGAAAGTTATTTGGATGAAAATAAATCTTATCGTTTAAAAATTGGAGAGATACTATTTTCTTTATCGTCATTATATTCTGAATATTCAACGAATGAAGAGAATTCTTTTTTTAGTGTTACGCCCTGTTATATAGAAGGTTTATATAAAATAGCTCCTCCTCCTGAGACAGAAGAACCTTTTTTTATTTTTGGGGTGCACGGTGATAAATCAGGTTATTTTTCTAAGAGGATTGCCTCTTCTTTTGAGGCTAAGGGCGGAGTTTTTAGCTTTGGAATTGCGGGATTAGGCTTTCAGATTTTTTGTGAAAATCTTCGAAATGGCAAATATGATGTTGATTTTGTTATGATCGAAGATATCCCTTTTGGATCATTTTATTTCAGAAGACGGACTTTCTTCCTCAAAGGGTTGGATGTGGATGCAAGAAATTGCCTGCAGTTTTGTTTTGCCGGGGAAAAAATTCTTTTGTTTGCTTCTTCCGAGAAAAATGTTTTAGTAGACGATATATATGACAACCAATTAACCCCGATTTCCTAATCGGGGTTAATTTTTGATATTTTCTTCAAAACCCTGCCTATACAAGAATTCTTCCCATAGATATTGAAAGAATCTAGAAGTCTTTGATTTTGCTTCTATGATTTTTTTGAGAGGATATATTCTTTTTATTAAAAAATATATCCCATAGGCAATTGGATTAAAACCTAAAAACATCTTTATTTCAAAGTTTGGATGTTTATTAAGGAAAATTTTGGCGGACATTCCCATATTGTATTTTCTTTTGAGCATATCTTCTTGTGTTATGGGGTGTAAATGGTGGTTAATCGCGCTTGGCAGATAGAATAAGGGGATTTTTATTTTTGACAGACGATATCCGAGTTCTATATCTTCCCAGCCATAACCTGTGAATGCCATGTCAAACATACCTGACTTTTGTATGATATTTTTTGAAATGGATAAATTTCCTGTCAGAAAATAGGCCCACTTAAGTTTTTGTCCGTCTTTAAACTCTTTTTTTATATATGGGTTTCCGTCAGGATTGATAGTTAAACCTTCAAAAGAGGAATGTGTTTTTGCTTCGTGCGCCTTTAAATGCTCTTCTAGCAGTTTTGGGTCGGCAAGCATATCGGCATCTGTTAGAAAAACAATCTCTCCTTCTGCTTCATTAATTCCGCGGTTACGTGCTCCAGGCCTTCCGAGGTTTTCTTGTTTAATGTACCTTACTCCTTTAATCTTTAATTCTTTTATCATTTGTTCTGTGCCGTCTGTTGAGGAGCTATCAACAACAATAATTTCATAAAGGTCTTTTGAGAGCGTTTGGTTAAGTAAAGAATCCAAAACCTTTTTTAACTTCTCTTTTTGATTATAAGTTCCTATAACGACACTAAGTTTCATGTTTTTGAATCCTTAACTCTCTTTACCTTTTTATCTCTTTATGGCTCTTTACCCCGATTATCCTAATCGGGGTTTATATCTTTGTAAACTTGTATTTGACCAACGTCCAAATTGCAGAAAAAGCGTCTTTCCATGATATCTTTTTTCCTTCATCAAATGCTCTTCCTTTGTAAGATATCGGGACTTCTAGAATTTTGTATCCCTTTTTTGATATTTTTGCTGTTATTTCCGGTTCCATGTCAAATTTTTTTGATTTTATATCCAATGTTTTTGCCAAATCTGTAGGTATCAGTTTATAACAGGTTTCCATATCGGTTATTTTAATCCCATATAAAATGTTTGTGATAACGGTAAGAACTTTATTCCCTATAAAATGAGCAAAAGAAGAAAACTTATGTTCGCCTAAAAACCTTGAACCGTAGACCACTTTAGCTTTGCCTTGAATTATCGGATTTAAAAGTTTTTTATAGTCTTGAGGATCATATTCTAAGTCTGCATCCTGGATAATAATATAATCGCCATTTGCGGCGGCAATGCCTGTTTTAACTGCGGATCCTTTTCCTTGATTTTTTTTTTGCAGGATTACTTTTATCTCGTCGGATTGAAATAAAGGATAAAGATCTCGTGTTCCGTCTGTGGAAAAATCATCTACTATTAAAATCTCTTTTTCAATGTTAACTGCCAAAACGCGATTTAAAATCTCTTCTAATGTTTTTTTCTCATTAAAAACTGGAATAATAATTGATAATTTCATCTGATTATTTTATATGATATCATATTTATAGGAATAACCAATATTTGGTTAAATAACGATTATGAAGAAGAAAATAAAAGATATAAAACTGCCTAAAGAATTTAAAAAATATCTTGAACTTTTGAGATGAAGACAAACAATATCGCCTACGATTCCCGCAAAGTAAAAAGCGGAGATCTCTTTGTTGCAATCCCCGGATTAAAGGTTGATGGCCACGATTTTATAGCTCATGCGATTAAAGCTGGGGCATCTACTATTGTCGCGGAAAAAGATTTTGACGCTCCCCCAAGTGTGAAGAAAGTTATTGTTGATAACAGCCGAAAAGCTTTGGCGGAACTTTCAAACAGATTCTATGATTGTCCTTCTAAAAAGTTAAAAATCATAGGAATTACAGGGACTAATGGAAAAACTACTACAGCTTATCTTATAGAATCAATTCTTTCTGCAGCCGGGTTTAGGGTAGGATTAATAGGGACGGTTGAAAATAAAATAGGCGGGAAGTCGATTGACTCAAAGCTTACAACTCCGGAATCTCTTGAGCTTCAGGAACTTCTTGCAGAAATGTTACGAGCTGGGGTAACCCACGTTGTAATGGAGGTCTCTTCTCACGCTTTAGCCCAGTATAGAGTTTACGGTTGTGATTTTGATGTTGCGATATATACTAATTTGACACATGACCATCTTGATTTTCACAAAGATATGAATAGCTATTTAGAGGAGAAGAAGAAGCTTTTTAAAATGTTAAAGCCAAGTGGCGCGGCGATAATAAACGTTGATGACCCTTATTCAAAGGATATAGCCTCGGTTGTTGAAACCGAGGTTGTTTTTTATGGTTTTAAAGAGGGGAGGCATGAACTTAGATCGGCTAAACACAGTGATTTAGACGGAACATTAAAAGACTTTAAAGTCGATAATATTAATTCTATGCAAGTTAAAATAGATTCAGAAGAGATTAAAACAAGTTTGATAGGAGAATTTAATGTATATAATATTTTAGCTGCTTATCAGTGTGGACTCTATTTTAATTTAAGTCCGAAAATTATTAAGCATGGTTTGGAAAAAGCCAAAGTCCCGGGTCGTTTCGAGCTTTTTAAGAGTAAGAATGGTTTTTATGTTATTGTGGATTTTGCTCATTCTCCTGATGCGCTTAAGAAACTTTTAAAGACTGTTAAGCCTTTTGTTGAGGGGCGGTTGATTTTGGTTTTTGGTTGTCCGGGGGATCGAGATAAAACTAAAAGGCCTATTATGGGGAGAATAGCCTCGGAAGCAGCTGATCTTGTTTTTGTAACAACTGATGATCCTCATGCTGAAGATCCTCAAAACATAATAAATGACATAAAGGGCGGAATGATCAATGACCAATGTCCGATTTCTAATATCGAATTTCAAAAAGCTAATTACTTTATTATTGACAGAAAAATGGCCATCCAAAAAGCCTTGGAATTAGCAAATAAGGGAGATATTGTTGTTATCGCGGGTCGCGGACATGAAAAATATCAGGATTTTAATGGGGAAAAAGTTTATTTGGATGACAGGGAAGTTGTAAAAGCGTTTTTATTAAATTGATGTTATAATAACAACTAAGTGTTTTTTGATGAAAAAGATTTTTAAAATAATTCCGCTTTTTTTGCTTTTTAGCATATTCGGCGCTATAACACTTGTTTACGCGGTAGATATCAATTCTCTTGGATTGACTGTTCCTGCTATTCAAGAGGTTCCGGCGTCTGAACATTCCGCTCCGAAAAGTTTTGGAGATATGGCGATGGAGGGTCCTATAGATGCCAAATCCTATATTTTGGGGCCGGGGGATAATATTTCTGTTCATATTATTGTCGGTGATGAAGAGTTGTCAATTAACCATAATCTTTTTGTCGGTGCGGACGGCAATGTGTTTTTCCCCAATATAGGAGCTATATATCTTTCCGGTTTGAGTTTAAGCCAAGCAAAAAACAAGATAAATTCTACTATAAAAAACATGTATCAGGAGAAATTTGAGATTTTTGTATTGCTGACTCAGCCCAAAAAAGTTAAGATTTATTTGATTGGGATGGTTAAAAATCCAGGACCTTTGGCTATTTATGACGGATTAAGAGTTTCAGAAGTAATTGCTCAGGCAGGTGGAATTGCCAGTGGCGGGTCTAATCGATATATTTATATAAAACGTAGGTCTTTTGATGGAAGTGAGAGCAAGGTTATAAAAGCCGATCTTTTTGATGCTTATCGAGGCAAAGATTTGTCAAAAGATATTTATGTTCGTTCGGGGGATATTATTGAAGTTCCAAGTGTCGACAATATTCGTATAAGTCAGACTAAGATAGACGAATCCAAGGACAAACTTATCTTTGAAGGAAAAGAGGTTTTTGTTTATGTATATGGGGAGGTATCAAGAAGCGGTAGGTTTGAGTATGTTCCTGGCAAAAGTGTTTCTGATTATATAAGTTATGCTGGAGGCCCTAAAGATAAAGCTCTTCTTAACTCTGTTCAACTGACAAGAAAAATAAGTGACAGATCAGAAAAATATTCTGTTAGCGTCGGTGACGTTATATATAACGGTGATACACAGAAAGATATGGAGGTTTTAGGCGGGGATGTTATAAATGTTCCGGGGAATTTCTTCTATTTTTCAGACTTTGCCAGTTTTGCTAATACAATTTTACTTACTTTGACATTGTATAGCTCGTTGGTTAAATGAGGAGAATCAGACATAGAAAGGTTGTTGCTTTAATAGGAGTTTAGCTGTGGATCAAAATTATGATGACGATGAAATAAATTTGAGAGAATATTTAGATGTTTTGCTGAAGCGTTGGGTGTTAGTTGTTTTTACAGCTTTTGTTTTTGTTTTATTTGCTTTCTTTTTAAGCGTAAGGCAAAAGCCTGTATACGAAGCTTCAGCTACTGTCTTGCTTCGTGGAAGCCAGTCTTCTGTTTCTCAGTATGCCGGAATTGCTGGCGCATTAGGCATTAATTTAAGTGGAGGAGGGAATATTGCAGAATTACAGGAATTATTAAAGAGTAAAGCTGTTGCGGCAAAAGTGCTTAAGGATCTTGACTTGGTTCACAGAATAAAGGGTTGGGATGACCCTGGAATAGAAACGAGGACTTTAATCTCTTCAGTAAGTGGGATGTTGTTACCTCCTGACTCTTCAGGAAATGTTCTGCAGATAAAAGCAGCAGCTTTTGATCCTCAGCTTGCGGCAGATGTCGCAAATGGATTTGTTAATGCTTTGTCCTATTATTGGAATGAGCTAAATTATACAGAAGCGCATAAAAAGCTTGATTATATAAAAGCTGAATTGCCTAGAGTTGAAGAGGAATTAAAAAATATAGAAGATAAGTTAAAGCTTGTGCCAAGGGGCGCTACTGGTTTTTCTTTCTCAGGACAGAGTGGAATTCAACGCGATTATGAGATTTATAATTCGGTTTACACAATGCTTAAAAAAGAGCTTGAAGCCACAAAACTTGAAGCTTCAAAAGAGCTCTCCCCATTTTCTGTTTTAGATCCTGCGGAAAAGCCTTTGGGGCGCAGCAAACCTAAAATCAAACTGAATTTGATGATAGGTTTTGTTGTTGGTTTGTTTACGGGTGTTTTTGTTGTTTTCTTTAGAGAGTATTGGAAGAAGAGCAATATTTAATTTAAAAGGAGTAGCTGATGTTTCTTTATACAAGTTGTTTTTTTTGTTTAGTTTTATTTTTTTGTTCTTCATTTTCCAATCAAGCTTTTGCTTATCTTGATCCAGGAGCAGGGAGCTATATTTTTCAAATATTACTAGCTTTTTTTATAGGCTCTATTTATTCTATAAAAGTTTTTATCTCTAAAGCATCAAAAAAAATCCCCCGTTTTAAAGAAAAAAAAGATGCAAAGTGATAGTTCGTTAATAGGTGGTTCCTTTAAAGACCCTTCAGGTTTTGTTTTCAGTAAAGACGGAGAGATTTATAGACAGATAAATTTTACCTATAAAAATAATTATGAAATGTTTATGCGCTGCGGGCTTTATGATAAGCTTGTGGAGGCAAACACTCTAATTTCTCACAAAGAAGTTTCAGTTGAAGCTCAAAATTCAAATATAGCATATAAGATAATTAAACCGGAACGTATTTCTTTTATTTCTTATCCATATGAGTGGTGTTTTGGACAACTAAAAGATGCTGCATTGCTCACTTTAAATTTACAAAAAACAGCGCTTGATTTTGATATGACGCTTAAAGATGCTAGCGCTTTTAATATTCAGTTTGTGAAGGGGAATCCTAAATTAATAGATACTCTATCTTTTGAAAAATACGATGAAGGTGAACCTTGGATTGCGTATAAGCAGTTTTGCGAACATTTTTTAGGGCCTTTAGTGTTAATGGCTTTTAAGGATTATAGGCTTTCTCAGCTTTTTAAGGTTTTTATAAATGGGATTCCCCTTGATTTGGTTAGCTCTGTTTTGCCAAAGACAAGTTGGTTGAATCCTGGTATTTTTATTCATATTCATTTGCATTCAAAAGCTCAAAAAAAATATGAGGAGAGAAGAATATTTTCAAAGAAGGTGTTTTTTAGTAAAACCCATTTTTACGCGCTTATAGATAATCTTCAATCGGTTGTTGAAAAATTAAAGTTAAACAAAAAACATAGTCATTGGAAAGATTACTATGTTAGTAATAATTATTCTCCACACTCTTTTGAATTTAAAAAAAGTGTAATTTTAGATTTTATTGATATTCTGAAGCCTTTTAATGTTTGGGATTTGGGTTGTAATACAGGTGGTTTTTCTGAAATAGCAGCCAGTAAAAACATAGAAACAATAGCCTTTGACAATGATTTTTTTTGTATTGAAGATATTTACAATAAATCTAAGTTTGAAAAGATATTGCCATTGTTTTTGGATTTGTTAAATCCTACTCCCTCTTTAGGTTGGGCAAATTTAGAGAGAGATTCTTTAATAAAGAGGGGACCTGCTGATTTGGTTATGGCTTTGGCGTTGATTCATCATTTAGCGATAAGTTGCAATATCCCTTTTATAAAGATTGCCGATTTTTTTAGCAAAATTTGTAATTGGCTTATAATAGAATTTGTGGAAAAAGAGGATTCTATGGCACAGAAACTTTTCAATTCAAGAAAGGATATATTTCCTCATTATAATTCTGAAAATTTTAAGGCGACATTTGAAAAAAAATTTATTACTGAGAAAACGGTTGAAATACCCGGTTCTCATAGAACACTATATCTTATGAGAGCGAAAAAATGAAAAAAATCATAATATATCCTTTTGTTTTTGCCGTATATCCTGTTCTGTTTTTGTTTTTTAATAATTTAGGTGAACTTGGTTTTTTTGATGTTTTTCCAAAATTATTATTTTTTATATTTATCTATTTTCTGTTATGGGTTGTTTTATTTATTGTTTTAAGGAACTTAAACCTAGCTTCTGTAATTTCTTCTGTTCTCTTTTTATGGATTTTTTTATACGGGAGTTTTTGTTTTTTATTTTCAAATCTTTTAATTGAATATATATTTATTAGGGAAAGGTTTTTATTGGCATTTTGGGTTTTTGTGCTAGTTTGCTTGTTTGTTGCGTTGATGATTTATTTTAGGAGAAATAAGCAATTGGAGAAGATTAATTATTTTTTTAATGTAGTTGCTTTTGTTTTGGTTTTGGGATTAGTGTTTAACTTTTTGTCTTATAAATTAAATAATATTCATAAAAGGGTTGATGTTAATGCCCTAAAAAGTGTTAAAAAGATGAATTCTTTGGGTTTTATTTTTTCTGAAAAATCAAAGAAAAGAGATGTTTATTATATAATTCTTGATGCTTATTCGTCTGACAGTGTTTTAAAAGGTTTATTTGGTTATGATAATTCGAGTTTTACAAACTCCTTAAAAAAAAGAGGTTTTTATGTCGCGGATAAAAGTTTTAGTAATTATGCTTTTACTCTAGCCTCTCTTTCCTCGTCTTTAAATATGACTTACTTGGATTTTGTTGGAAGGATAATGGGGCAAGAATCTAATGATATTTCGTATTTACAAGAGATGATGAAAAATGCTGTCGTGGAAAAAACTTTTGCACAAAACGGATATGAAATTATAAATATAGGTTCGTGGTGGAAGGCTACTTCTTCAACTCCGAGTACAGCTTCTTTCATGGATAAGATCTTACTTGATGAATTTAATATGCTTTTATTAGAAAGTAGCATATTTCATCCTTTTAGCATACAGATTACTTTTCCGGTTTTAAGGTGTAGGGTCATTGATCAGTTTAAAGAGATAGAAGAGGTTTCAAATAATAAAAATCCAACATTTGTATTTGCCCATATATTATCCCCTCATCCTCCTTTTATTTTTAATTCGAATGGTTCAAAGTTAAAGTTGCCTAAAGGGGTTGCTGGGTGGTTTGATCACAGTTTATATGTTCCTCAGCTTCGATTTATCAATAAAAAGGTGATGCAGTTGGTTGACTCTTTGTTATCAAAGTCAAAAGTAAAACCTATTATTATAATACAGGGTGACCATGGCGCCGGTTATTTATTTGAACAGGATATAAAAAACAAACCTACGGATATAAGAAATAAGCCAAAACATATGGGAAAACTCTTTTCCGATGCTAACTTAAAAGGTCAAATGCGTATTTTAAATGCATACTATTTGCCAGATGTGGAGTTTGTAAATACGAGCATAAGTCCTGTGAATACTTTTCGTCTAATATTTAATTGGTATTTTGGAGGTAATTTCCAGATATTGGAAGATAAAAGCTATTTTTCAAGTTATTTTAGGCCTTATAAATTTATAAATGTAACGGAAAAAGTGAAATATTAGAGAAGATATGACTAATTTTGACTGGTCTTGATTAGTTGTAGACAAAAAAATTTAAATGGATAAAATTAAAGTTTCAATAATTGGTGCGGGAGTTGTTGGGCTTGCAATTGCAAGAGAACTGTCAGAGAAAATATGCGGAGATATTGTTGTTTTTGAAAAAAATGCGCATTTTGGTCAGGAAATAAGCAGCCGTAATAGTGAGGTTATCCATGCTGGTATTTATTATCCCAAAAATTCCTTAAAGAGTAATCTTTGCCTTTTCGGCAATAAACTCTTATACGAGTTTTGTAAATTAAAAGGAATTAGACATAAAAATTGCGGTAAAATTATAGTTTCTACAAATGAACAAGAGGCAATACAAATAAGATCTATTTATGAAAAATCAACTTCAATTGGTGTTCCAGGTCTTACACTTTTAACCAAAGATGAAATCTTTAAGATAGAGCCCCAAGTTTACGCGTTAAATGGCGTATTTTCTTCTACCACTGGAATAATTGATTCTCATGGTTTAATGAAAATTTTGCATGAAGAAGCTCAAAATAATGGGACAATGTTTGCCTTTGAGAATGAGGTTGTAAAGATTGTAAAAACTTTTGAGGGATATATTATTGAAACTTTAAGAGGAGAAAAAATTCTTTCAGAAATAGTTGTGAATGCCGCGGGTCTTTATTCGGATAAAATAGCTAAAATTACGGGATTTGATGTTGATTTGCTTGGGTACAGGCTCCATTATTGCAAAGGCGACTATTTTTCGATATCTAGAGCCTCGGGTATGCTGCATCATCTTGTATATCCGGTTCCTCATGAAAAAGGATATGGGCTTGGTGTTCATGCGACACTTGATCTTGAAGGATGTGTAAAATTGGGTCCTGATGCAACTTATGTTGATCATATTTATTATGATGTTGATTCCAGTAAAAGAGAGGCTTTTTATAAAGCCGCAAAGCATTATTTGCCATTTTTAAGAGAGGAACAACTTATGCCGGATACATCCGGAATGAGACCAAAATTACAAGGATTAAATGATGGGGTTAGAGATTTTATGATAAAAGAGGAGACTGAAAATGGGTTTCCTGGCTTTGTAAATTTGATAGGAATTGAATCTCCAGGGTTAACAGCTTGTTTGGCAATTGGGAAGCATGTTGGCGGCATAATCTCCTTGTGACTGGTGTTGACTGGTCTTGATTAGTTATAGACAAAATTTTCGTAAGTGGTATACTTAATTTTAAGTTATATATAGGCGATAAATAAATCTTTTAGTATCTAAAAATGGATAAAGTTTTACTAGATAAAATAGGATCTAAAAAAGCAAAAATAGGCATTGTTGGGTTGGGTTATGTTGGTCTTCCTTTAGCTGTTGAGTTTTGCAAAGCTGGTTTTTGTGTTGTTGGGATAGAGCAGAACCCAAAAAGAAGGGAGATGCTTGATAGAGGGCAAAACTACATTTCTGATGTCTCTTCAAAAGATTTGCTTAAAGCTGTTAGAAATAAGAAAATAAAAATAACAGATGATTTTTTCGAGCTTAAGGCTGTTGATGCGATTATTATCTGTGTTCCTACTCCCCTTGATAAGAACAAACAACCGGATATATCTTATGTTAAATCAGTGACTTTTCACATTTCAAAAACACTAAAAAAAGGCCAGCTTGTGGTTTTAGAAAGCACAACTTATCCTGGGACAACAGAAGAAGTAGTCCTTCCCAAGCTAGAGAAATCAGGATTGAAGGTCGGTAAAGATTTTTATTTGGCTTTTTCTCCTGAAAGAGTAGATCCCGGCAATAAAAAATTTAGGACCCAAAATATTACCAAAGTTATAGGTGGAGTGACACCTGTATGCAGCGAGCTTACAAGAAAACTTTATTCTCAAATAATCAAGGAGACTTATTTGGTGTCGACTCCAAGAGTTGCGGAGATGGAAAAGCTTTTGGAAAATATTTTTAGAAGCGTAAATATTGCATTAGTTAATGAGTTGGCTATTCTCTGTAAAAAAATGGATATAGATATATGGGAAGTAATAGATGCCGCCAAAACAAAGCCTTATGGTTTTATGCCTTTCTATCCCGGGCCAGGTCTTGGAGGGCATTGTATTCCGCTTGATCCGTTTTATCTTTCTTGGAAAGCTAAAGAATATCATATGAATACTCGTTTCATCGAATTAGCAGGTGAGTTAAATGATCAAATGCCATATTATGTTGTGCAGCTTGTGCAAGATGGACTAAATCAGGACAAAAAGAGCTTAAAAAACTCAAAAATTTTAGTTTTGGGTGTTGCTTATAAAAAAGATATTGATGATTACAGAGAGTCGCCTTCTTTAAAAATCATAGAAATACTTGATAAAAAAGGGGCAAAAGTTGATTATAATGACCCCTTTATTCCTAAAATTAAGATTTGCGGAAAAGATTATTCTTCTTTAAAGCTGGATGGAAAAACCATTTCGGATTATGATTGCGTTGTCATAGCAACTGCTCATTCAAGTTATGATTATAAATTGATACTTAATAAAGCTGTCTTGATAGTTGATACTCGCAATGCTATGAGCTGCGTTTCAAAAAAATCTGGGGCAAATATAATAAAATTATGAAAAAAGATGCCGATAAAAAAACGATAATTGGTCAGATAGGTCTTGGGAATTGGGGGCAGAATCTTTTAAAGAACTTTTATTTGTTGCCTGATTGTAAGCTTAAATATGCTTGTGATTTTGACCGATCAAAAACAGAAAAATTTTCAAAGATATATCCTGATGTGATTTTTACAGATAATTATGATGAAATTCTTGAGGACAAAGAGGTTTCTGCCATTGTTGTTGCGATTCCGGCAGTTGATCACTATTCTGTTGCTAAAAAGGTTCTTGAGCGAAATAAACATGTTTTCATAGAAAAACCTATAACTTTAAAGTTTTCTGAAGCGCAGGAGCTGGTTGAATTAGCGCAAAAAGTGAATAAAAAAATAATGGTTGGGCACCTTATGCTTTATCATCCTGCCATTATAAAGCTGAAACAGTTGATAAAAACCGGTGAATTGGGTGATATTTATTGCATATATACTCATCGCCTAAATCTTGGCACAATAAGAAAAGCAGAAAATGCCATGTGGAGTTTGGCTCCGCATGACATATCAATTATTTTGCACTTGTTAGATGAACATCCACAAACGGTTTTTGCTTTGGGATCATCTTTTATTCAGTCTGGGATAGAGGATGTTGTTTATCTGAGTATGAAATTTTCTTCCGGTAAAATTGGGCATGTTCATGTAAGCTGGCTTGATCCTAATAAGAAAAGGCAAACAGTGGTTGTTGGCAGCAGAAAAATGGCTGTTTTTGATGAGGTTTCAGAAAAGGAGACATTGGTTCTGTTTGATAAAGGAGTGGAATTAAACAACAAACTTACTTTAAGGGATTCTGGAAAGTTTGTAATTGAGGTAGATAAAGAGACTCCGTTAAAATTAGAATGTGAACATTTTATTGAATCAATAAAAAATGGCAGCGAACCTTTGAGTAACGGAAAAAATGGTTTAGATGTATTAAAAGTGTTGACTTCTGCTCAAAAATCTTTGGAAAATGGAAAAGTAAATGAATTATTTTAAACATGAAACAGTAATTATTGATACTCCTGTTGAAATAGGGGATGGGACCAAGATCTGGCATTTTTCACATATATCTTCGGGGGTAAAAATTGGAAAAAATTGCAAACTTGGCCAGAATGTGTTTGTCCAGAATAATGTTAAAATCGGGAATAATTGCAAGATTCAAAACAATGTTTCAATTTATGGAGGGGTTGAGCTTGAAGATTATGTTTTTTGTGGTCCATCGATGGTTTTTACAAATATTGTAAATCCCCGTTGCAAATATCCTCAAGAGACTTCTGATAAATATTATAAAACACTAATAAAAGAAGGAGCTTCTTTAGGAGCAAACTGTACTGTTGTTTGCGGTGTTACAATAGGGATTAATGCTTTTGTGGGAGCAGGCGCTGTTGTGACAAAAGATATCCCTGCTTATGCTTTAGTTTATGGAAATCCTGCTAAAATTATGGGATGGATGTGTGAATGTGGGCAAAAACTTGAATTTCAGGAAAATTCTGCCAAATGTGGCAAGTGCGGACTTAAATACTTAAAAAATCTGGAAAAGGTTGAGAAAACTTTATGAATGTTCCTTTAATTGATCTTGGGATTCAATATGAATCTATTAAAAATGAAATAGATGAAGCTATAATGCGGGTTATTAAAGAAGGCAAATTTATTCTTGGTCCCGATGTTAAACTATTTGAAGATGAGGTATGTTCTTATCTGGGAGTTAAATACGCGGTGGGGGTTGCGTCAGGGACAGATGCTTTGGAGATTGCTCTTTTGGCTTTAGGGATTGGAACGGGAGATGAAGTAATTACAACCCCTTTTACTTTTATTGCAACAACGGAAGCTATTGTTAATGTTGGAGCAAAGCCTGTCTTTGTTGATATTGATCCAAAAACATATTGTATAAATCCTGGCTTAATTGAAGACACGATTACTAAAAAAACTAAGGTTATTTTGCCTGTTCATCTTTACGGTCATCCGGTAGAAATGGATCAAATTGCTTCATTAGCGAAAAAACATAATTTAAAAATAATTGAGGACTGTGCCCAATCACTTGGAGCAGAATATGATATGAAAAAGGTTGGCGCAATCGGCGATGTTGGCTGTTTGAGTTTTTTTCCGGGAAAAAATCTTGGCTGTTTTGGGGATGGTGGGATGGTTGTTACGAATGATGAAAAAGTTTATGAAATGTCAAAAATGCTAAGGCAACATGGTTCAAAAAAGAAATATTATCATTCTATAAATGGATTTAATAGCAGATTAGATACTATTCAGGCCGCTATTTTGAGGGTGAAGCTTAAATATCTTGATAAATGGAATGAAATGAGAAGAAAAAATGCAAAATTGTACGCTGAATTATTTGGAAATTATAAGGAAGTTCTTACTCCTGTTGTTGAAGATAGAATAAAACATTCTTTTAATTATTATACTGTGCGCGTAAAAAATAGGGTTTCAATTATTGAGGGACTAAATAAAGCCGGAATTGGCAATATGGTTTATTATCCGCTTTGTTTGCATTTGCAGGAGGTTTATAAAAATTTAGGATATAAGAAAGGTGATTTTCCGGAAGCTGAAAAGGCTCAGGAGGAGGTTTTATCTCTGCCGATGTATCCGGAGCTTACTTCCGGACAAGTTGAGTTTATTGTATCTATATTGAATACTATTTAAAGGAGGGCAACAGTGAAATTTACTATTGGATTTGAGAAAGAAGATACTAAGAAGCTTCATGGTTATTGGGATGAAATTATAGAGACACAAAAGTGGGCAGAGGGCAAGTTTACTAAAATGTTTGAAGAAAAATGGATGCAATATAATAAGGTGAATTATTCTTTATCTTTTTCAAGCTGGGCAGGGGCAGCAATAGCTGCTTTGGAATATTATAATGTAAAAGATGAAACAGTCTTATGTCCTTCAAATACTTTTATGGCTACACCCTTAAGTGTTATCAAAGCGGGAGGAAAAGTTGAATTTGTTGATTGTAATAAAAGTGATCTCTGTATGAGTTTTGATGATCTTAAAATAAAAGTTGAAAAATACAAGCCTAAAGCTGTTTTTGTTGTGCATATTGGAGGACATATTGCTTTTCAAATAAATGAAATTTCTCGATTTTGTAAAGATAAGGGAATAATTCTTTTAGAAGATTGTGCTCATGCTCACGGTGCGTCATGGAATGGTAAAAAGGCTGGAACTTGGGGAGATGTAGGTACTTATTCCTTTTATTCTACAAAGACCATTTCAACTGGTGAAGGGGGTATGCTGGTCTCAAGCGATAAAGCTATTTATGAATATGCAGTAAAATATAGAAATTATGGTAAATTTGATTATAATGTACATGGAATAAACTTTAGAATAAATGAGTTTGGAGCCGCAATTGGCTGTTTGCAGGTAGATAGACTTGATGAAATTGTTGCATGGAAGAATGATTATGCAAAGAAACATCTTGATCCCAAATATCAAAATCGAGTTAAATTGCCCGAGGGGATGATTTCAGGATACTATAAATATATAATTTTTGATCCAATTGAAAAATCAACTGGTAAAGTTTATGATCAGCCATGTCACAAAATATTGAATAAAGATTATGAGCTTCCAAATACTGACTGGATTGCGAAAAATCATTGGTGTTTACCTTTATATTATAAGGGAGAATAGGAGCTAAATATGAAGATAATGGTTACAGGGGGATCGGGTTTTATAGGCAGCCATCTTGTTGATAAATTGTTTTTATCTGGACATGAGGTTGTAATCTTTGATAAAGATGATCCTATTTATAAAAGTAAAGCCATCTATATAAAAGGAAATATTCTTGATTTGGGGAGATTAATTGACGCTACACAAGGAATTGATGTTATATATCATCTTGCTGCAGAAGCCAATGTTGATATAATTTTAAAAAATCCGGTATATTCTACTCAGGTTAATACGATAGGGACTATTAATGTTCTGGAAGCTGCGCGAAAAAATAAATGTAAAAGAGTAATATTTGCTTCTACAGATTGGGTTTATGGTGGGACAAAAGATTTGAATGTTGACGAGAAAACATCTTTATATCCCCCTTCTCCTGATCATATTTACATGGCAGGCAAAATTGCGTCTGAAATGTATTTAGCAAATTACCAAAAACTTTATGGCGTTGATTCTACGGTTATGCGTTTTGGAATTCCATTTGGGCCTCGTGCTCGAGCAGCTACTGTTACTTATATATTTTTATCAAAAGCTTTTAACTTAGAACCCATTACGATCCATGGGAGTGGCGAACAATTTAGGCAATTTATTTATGTTGAGGATCTTGCTGAAGGATGTGTTTCTTGTTTGCATAATAATGCTCGAAACGAGATATTTAATTTAAATGGACCGGAAAAGGTCTCCGTAAAAAGAATTGCTGAAACAATTAAAAAACTTTTGCCTGAAAAAGAGGTGAAAATAAACTTCTTAGATGCCAGGGAAGGTGATTTTAAAGGTAGATTAGTTGATTCATCTAAGGCTTTGAATCTTTTAAATTGGAAGCCGAAACATAGTTATGAAGAGGCTATGAAAAAATATATACCATGGTTCAAGGAGAATATTTTATGTTTAAACCAGAAGTAGATTCAACTTTAGTTAAGAAAGAAGATTCAATTAAACATGTAATGCGTGTGATTGATCGTGGTGGAATAGGGACTGCATTTGTAATAAATGAAAAGAGCATATTAATTGGTTCGGTAACAGACGGAGATATTCGTCAAGCAATTCTTAAGGGTGCCGATATAAATAGCAAAATTTCAAGTGTTATGAATGTTGATCCGGTATTTTTATATGAGGATTCTTTATCGCGTACGCATATTGTCTTTGAAGCAGTAAGTAAGCTATTGAATAGATCCGAAGCAAACCTTTATATGCCTGTAGTAAATAAAGACAAAGTTTTAATTAAATTAATATTATGCTCCAAACTGATAAAATTTGAAAAAGGTAATAGTTTGAAAAATTCTTTGCCAAAAAGTATATTAATTGTAGGAGGAGCTGGATATCTTGGATCTATATTATGTAGAAAGCTTATTAAAGCTGGATATAAAGTACGAGTCCTTGATTTATTATTGTTTGGCAAGGAGTCTCTTAAAGAGCTTTTAAGCCATCCGAGTTTTGAATTGGTAGAAGGAGATATGAGAAATATTACGACAGTTGTTAGCGCATTAAAGGGGATAAATGCTGTTGTAAATTTAGCGGCAATTGTTGGTGATCCAGCATGCCAAAAATATCCTGAAAGTGCGATAGAAACCAATTATCTTGCTAATAAATTATTAGCTGAAGCATGTAAATATCACCAAATTAATCGCTTTGTTTATGCTTCAACTTGTAGTGTTTATGGCATAGGTAATGGTAAATTAGATGAAAATTCAGCTTTAAACCCAGTTTCATTATATGCGCGGTCCAAAATTAAATCTGAAGAGGCTATTTTATCATTAATGGATGAAAATTTTTCTCCTTGTATATTAAGAATGAGCACATTATATGGTTTATCTCCCAGAATGCGTTTTGATTTGGTGGTTAACACCATGACTATGAAAGCAGTAACCGAAGGGAAGATAACTGTCTTTGGAGGAAAACAATTTCGACCATTATTACATACTTCTGATGCTGCAGATGCATATATAAAATGCCTCAAAGCTCCAATAGATAAAATTAAAGGACAAATATTTAATGTGGGATCAGATGATCAGAATTATCGAATTTCTGAAATAGGAAAAAAAGTTAAAAGTATTGTTAAAGATGCTGAACTTATAATTAATGAAGATTCGTCAGATCCTCGAGATTATTTGGTTTCTTTTAAAAAGATAAATAAACAATTAGGTTTTGCAACAAATGTAACCATTCCTTTTGCAGTAAAAGAGATCAAAAAAACTTTAGATAGTGGCTTAATAAAAGATGTTAAACAACCGAGATATTATAATGTTGGGGAGAATTAAGTGTGAGCGAGATTGATGCGTCTATAATTATTACTAACTACAATTATGAGAATTATATTGAACGTGCTGTAAATAGCGCGATATCTCAAGCTTATGATTTGAATTTGATGGAAGTAATAGTTGTCGATGATGGATCAACCGATAAAAGTTTGGAATTATTAAAAAAGCATTCAAAGCACATTAATTTAATACATCAAGAGCATAAAGGCTTGTCATCGGCTATAAATATTGCCATAAAAAATTCAAAGGGCAAATATATTATGCGTTTAGATGCAGATGATGTTTTAGATGATAAAGCATTGTATGAAACTGTTCCTTTATTGGATAAAAACAATCAAATAGGATATGTTTATTTTGATTATGCGATTGTTTATGAGAAATCTGATAAACAAGTCAGAATAAGTTTAGAAGATTTCAATTTGTTCAAGATGGTAGGAACTAACATTTTAATTAGAAAAGAATGCTTTGAAAAAATCGGATATTATGAAGATATGTATTTTGAAGAGTATGATCTGTATTTTAGGTTATTTAAAAAGTATAAAGGGCTTTATGTAAATAAATCACTTTTTAAATATTACAAGCATGGCAAAAGTCTTACTGATAAAGAGAAAGAATGGAAAAACGGATTGAAACAACTTATTAATAAGTATGGTCCAGCTATTTTAGGCAATGTAAAGAAACAGTTTCCACAATACTCCTTTCCTTTTGATATAGAGTGGATTTATGAGAAGAATTAATATCGGGAATAAATGGGTTGGTCCTAATGATCCTTGTTTTATTATTGCTGAGGCTGGAGCAAATGCTAACTCAGATCCAATATTAGCTGAAAACCTTATAATCAAAGCTGCTGAATCAGGCGCAGATGCAATTAAATTTCAAAGTTATAGTGCTGAGAACTTAGTTACAAAGACAGCCCCAAAATACTATGTTGATAATATGGATGAGTTTTTAAACAATGCAAGGCCTAAAGGTTTTCAAATAGATGAATTTAAGCAACTTGATTCTCTTCCTAAATCGGTTTATTTTAACTTAGTTAAATTAGCAAAAGAATTAAATATTATATTTTTGTCAACTCCTTTCGATAAAGAAAATGTTGATTTTCTGGAGGAATTGAATGTTCCTGCGTATAAAATAGCTTCTGCAGATATAACTTATCATGAATTTTTAAGATATGTTGCAAAAAAAAATAGATCAATAATTCTTTCTACAGGGGCATCAACTCTTAATGAAGTTAAAGAAGCTGTTGAAATTATCGAAGAGACAGGAAATAAACAAATAATTATTTTGCATTGTATTTTGAGTTATCCTACAAAATATGAAGATGCAAATCTTAATATGATGCAAACCTTACAAAAAGAATTTCCTGATATTGCAATTGGATTATCAGATCATTCGCTTGGTACATTAGTCCCGTCATTATCCGTAATGCTTGGTGCAAAAGTTATTGAAAAGCATTTTACTATTGATAAATCTCTTTCTATGTCGACAGATCATTTTATGTCAGTTGATCCTCCTGAATTGAAGCGAATGGTCCAAGATATAAGAAATGCAGAATTATCAAAAGGAAGAGCGGATAAAATCCCAGTTGCTGCTGAACATGATGCTGTTAGTTATGCACGTCGAAGTTTGGTTGCAAGCAGAGATATAAAAAAAGGGACAGTCTTAACTAGAGAGATGATAGTATGTAAAAGGCCAGGAACGGGTATTTCACCTAAGTTCTTAGTAGATGCATTGAATAAAAAAGTTAAACTTGATATCAATGAGGATACAGTAATTACATGGGGAATGCTTGGAGGTAAATAACCTATGAATAGTCAACCTTATCATAAATATATATTTGATTCAAAAAAGAGAAAATTTATTGGCAAGTTTGAAGAAATGTATAAAAATGAAGATATATTTGGATACGATAGTTGGTTTCAGGAGAAAATGAATCATTTAGATAAGCAAATTTCGTTATTAATTATTAATAACAATAAATATGAATTTAATCCTATTCTTGATGTTGGTTGTGGGAAAGGAACATTTACTTCATTTTTAAAAAGAGGTAGAAATAAAGTTGTTGGAATTGATATTTCAAAAACAGCGATAATGAAGACAAAGCAAAAACACCCTGACATTGAATTTTTGCAATTAACAGTAGATGAAGTTGTTAAAACAAAAAGAAAATGGGATTTAATTGTAATGATGGAAATACTTTCTTATATTAAAAACTGGAAAGATATTTTGAGGAAAACGCGTAAAAAAACAAAAAAAATATATATATCTTTGTTTTTGCCGCAAAACCCAATTGGCTATGTGAGGAGCCGAAATGAGCTGATAAATGAAGTAAAAGATAATTATATAATTGAACATGAAATATTACTTAACAATGAGAACATATTGATACTAGCAAGGAGCAAACGTAAATAAAGTGATAATTTTCTCAACTAAGGATGCAGGGCCAGCAGCTTATTTAAGCGAAATTATAAAGGTTTTAAATGAACCTTATATCTGTGTTGCTTCTTCTTTTGCTCAAAAAATATTTGATGTAAATAATATAAAAAGTACTGTTATCGATTTTAGTACGCAAGAAGAATATGGTAAGTTTGTAGAAGCCAATTTTAAAGAAATACCCATAAAACTCATTATTACCGGCACAAGTTGGGGAAATTCTATCGATAAAGCTTTTATTAAATTTGGAATAGAAAAAAATATTAATGTTATTTCTATAATAGATCATTGGTCATGGTATAAAGAAAGATTTTTACTAAAAAATGCTTTAGTTTTGCCAAATTTTATATTAGTAAACGATGAATATGCCAGAGATGAAGCAAAAAAAGAAGGCTTGGATGGAAATATCATCTATGCAATAGGCAATCCGGTTTTAGAAAATAAGGTTACAAAAGCAACAAATATTATTGGAAAAGACCAGTGGCTGAAGAATTTGAATTTAGCTGACAAAAAAATAATAACATTTATTTCAGAAGAATACGCAAAAGATTTTCCTATGGACAGTAGTTATTACCAAGGTTTTGATGAATACCAAGTATTGGAAGATATCCTTGACCTAATAGGAGAAAAAGAACACCTCTTAATAAAACTGCATCCTTCAGAAAAAATGGATAAGTATGATAAATATAAGAGGAAAAATGTATCAATACTTTACGGAATAGATTTAAATCCATTGATAATATATTCTGATATCTTTATAGGAATGGGGTCAATGTTGCTTATGGAGGCCGCAGTCCTTAGGGATGTTGTTATAAGTTATCGTCCTAATGATAAAAAAGGTTTTATAGGAAATAGGATAGGGGCTACAATTCTTGTCCAAGATAAACAATCTTTAAATGAAATATTTGAAAAGGGAATAAAATTCGACAAATCTAACTTTGCAGAAAAATTTAAAGGGTCTACAGAAAGAATTGTTGACTTTGTAAAAGGATATTTAGATTGAAAAAATTAAGAATAATTGGTTCTATTCAAGCAAGGATGGGTTCGACTCGTTTGCCAGGAAAAGTCTTAAAAGAAATTTCCGGTAAACCCATGCTTTTGCAGCAAATAGAGAGAATAAAAAAGTCTAGATTATTAGATGATATAGTAGTTGCTACAACTACTAGTTCAAGCGATGATGAAATTGTTAGTCTTTGTTATAATCATAACATTAAATATTTCCGAGGTAGCGAAAATGATGTTTTAAATAGAATTGCTTCTTTAATAAAAAAATTTAAAGTAGATGTACATGTTGAGTTTTTTGGGGATTCTCCTCTTCCAGATCCGCAAATCGTTGATGAATTCATTGGTTATTATCTAAAATATAAAAATGTGTATGATTTTGTATCAAATTCACTAAAAACAACTTACCCTCCTGGGCAAGAAGTAATAGTATATAATGGAAAAGCATTAATAAAAGCCGATGAATTTGTTTTAAGAAATGATCCATTAAGGGAGCACGTTAGTATACACATTACGCAAAATAAGCATAAATATAGAATTTGTAATTTGGAAGCCCCTTCTCATTATTATCATCCAGATATTTATTTGGAAGTCGATACGTGTGAAGATTTTGAACTTATATCTAGGATATTTAAACATTTTAACAGTATAGGAAAGGATTATTTTTCTTTAGCTGAAATTTTGGATTATTTAGATCAGAATGAGGCATTGAAGAAAATAAATCAAAAAGTAGTGAGAAGATGGAAGAGGTTTAGAGAAAATGTTTAAAGCAATAATAATTGGTTGTGGCAAGATTGCTGGATATTTTGATAGTGACTTAGATTCTTCTGTATCTAGTCATGCCCGTGCTTATGATAATGTGCCAAACATTGACGTTGTGGCTTTTATTGATACAGATTTAGATAAAGCCCAAAAGCTGGCAAAAATTTATAATTGTGATAGTTATGGAAATGATTATATTTCATTCATCAATAAACATCGACCTGATGTAGTTTCCGTATGTACTCCTGATAATACTCATTTTGAAATTATAAATAGGATGCTGATAAATAAGGTTACTCCTTCAGTGATTTTTGTTGAAAAGCCTATTTGTTCTAATAGTAACGAATTTAATAAAATTAAACTTTTGTCTAAACGTAAAAATGTTGCTATTTTAATAAATCATTCAAGACGTTTTAATCCAAAATATATCAATTTAAAAAAAATGATTCAAAGGAATGTTTTCGGAAAGTTGATAAGAGCTGATGTCTTTTATTATGGAGGGTGGAAACATAATGGCGTACATGTAATAGATACACTTTTGTTTTTGTTTAATGAAAATCTTTTTATCAGAAAAATTTATGGATATATGACTACCCAATATCAAAATGATTTAACTTTAGACGTAGAACTATTATTTGATAAAAACAAGGCAAAAATATATTTGCATGCTTTTGATGAAAAGTACTATCAGCTATTTGATTTTGATTTTAAGTTTGAGAAAGCAAGATTGAAAATTGAAAATTTCGAGAATAGGTATATTTTTGATGAAAAATTTACAAATTCTAAAATGGAAAGTGAGTTGATTCCACGACGGTTAAACTTAGGTAAAAAGAATTCATCTTGCATCCAAAATGCTATAAATGTAATAAGCAGGTATTTGAAATTGAAAAAAGCTAATTTGATCAAGGATTATTCTATCGATGAAGCAAAGACAGTGATGAATATTATTTGGAAAGGTGAAAAATATGCATCTAGATTTAAAAAATGAAGAGTTAGCAATTAATGGGGGTACGCCTGTTAGAACCAAACCATGGATGGATAACTTTACGGTTGGGAATGAAGAAAAACAAGCAGTTTTAAGAGTGTTAGATAGTGGTTATTTATCACTTTTTGAGGGATCACATGTTCCTGATCCTCCTTTTTCTTTTTACGGTGGTACGGAAGTTCAATCTTTGGAAAAAATGTGGTGTGATTATTATAAGTGTGGTTACGCAGTAGCAGTTAACAGTGCAACGTCTGGACTCTATGCAGCTGTCGGAGCCTTAGAACTTGGCTATGGTGATGAAGTTATTGTTTCTCCATATACTATGTCTGCCTGTGCAATGGCTCCGATGATTTATGGTGCAATTCCTGTTTTTGCTGATGTTGAATTAGATACAGGATCTCTTGATCCTAAGTCTATAGAAAAGCTTATAACTAAGAGAACAAAAGCGATTCTTGTGGTTCATCAATTTGGTATACCTGCGAATATGGATAAAATAATGAATATAGCAAAAGAAAATGATTTTCGCGTAATAGAGGATTGCGCCCAAGCTCACGGAGCAAAATACAAAGATAAATTTGTGGGAACGATAGGGGATATTGGTGTATTTAGCCTGAATGTTAATAAGACCATTCAAACTGGTGAAGGAGGGGTTTGTGTAACAAACAGTGAAGAATTAAGATACAGATTAGCCTTAATTAGAAACCATGGTGAAGCGGTTGTTGGACCGGCTCAATATGCAAAGATTACAAATATTGCTGGATTCAATTATCGTCTAACTGAAATTCAAGCTGCAATCGCTAAAGAACAGCTTAAAAAACTTGATGATTTAAATGATAAAAGATTAGAAATGGTCGAGTATTTGACTAATGAATTAAAAGAGATTGATTTTTTATCTCCTTTTCAAGGTCGAAAAGATTGCAAGAGCACATATTATGTTTATCCAGTAAGATTCTTGCCAGAAGTTGCCAAAGTTTCTCGAAGTGAGTTTGTGAAAGTAGTTAATGCTGAAGGAATCAACTTTTATCAAGGGTATACAAAGCCATTATACCTTCAACCGGTTTATCAAAATAAGCATTTATTTAAGAATGGCTATCCTTTTAGTGCCACAGAAAATAAAGAATGTTTTATGCATTATTCTTCTGGAACATGTCCAAATGCGGAAAGGCTTTATTTTAATGAAATGTTGATCAATGAACACGTTCGTTTCCCTCATAGTATTAATGATGTTTATGATATAGCTGAGGCAATTAAAAAATGTATCGCAAAGTGATGTTTAGTATTTAATATGAACGAAAGATCTGAAAATCTGATTTATAAAGATGTAATTAAAGCAACTTTGTATGACAACAAAGATGATTTTTGTCCTTTAAGAAAAGAGAAACAAATGGATTATTTATTCTCTCTGCTTAAGGAAGATTTCGAGAAGAAAAATCAAAAAATTTTGGATGCATGTTGTGGATATGGAAGATTAATACATTTTCTTAATGAATTTGACACTAATCAATTTTATACAGGTGTTGATTATGTTGACGAGCTAATTAATCAAGGGAAAAAGCATTTTACTAATAATAAAAATATTGACTTTGAGGTTTATGACATTATGAAGCTTTCCGATAAATATCATAAGGCATTTGATATAACAATTAATTACAAAACATTATCTTGGTTGCCTTATTATAAAACTATTCTTACTGAATTGATTAAAGCAACAAAAAATAAAATTTATATAACTTCACTTTTTTATGATGGGGATGTTGATTTTATAACTAAAATTTACTCAAATGCATCTAAAGGGACGGCTGATAATTATACCTATTTAAACACTTATTCTTTTCCTAAGTTTAAAAAATATTGTGAATCTATAGATGTAAAAGAAATAAATTCAATTAATATGAAGTTGGATTTTGATCTGCCTGAATCCAATAATATGAATGATCTTCAAACATATACAGTTTCAACCAAATCAGGAGATCGTTTAGAAATAAACGGAAACGTAATATTGAATTGGAAATTAATACAGTTAATTATTAATTAGATAATATAATGAATTCAGAAGAAAAAAAATTTTTAGCAACTACAGCAATTGAAGAATTTTGGGATACTTCAAAACCAATTGTGTTTTTGGGGGAGAGATGCCGATTGTATCGTCGTCGATCCTTTTGGGAGCCTCTTAAAGGGGTTGTTTTGCCAAGTCCTTGGGAAGATAAAGAGCGACTTTATGCTGCTTTTAAATATGTTGATGATTTTTATGAGTGTATGCTTCCAATCCTAGCTGATAAATTAAATACTATTCATGGGGTGAATTTTGGTAAAAAATATTGGAGGATTCTAATCGGCCCATGGCTTTTTCATTATGTACATGTGCTTTATGACCGTTACCTTTCTTTAAAGGGAGCCTTAAATAAATATCCAAATCTTGTAACTATTGGATTATCTGAAGAATCTTTTGTTATTCCTCAAGATTACAATGAATTTATTAAATTAATTAGTGATGATTCCTATAATCTTCAATTATATACAAAAATTCTTGATTTATTGGGTGAAAAATCCCAAAAAAAAAGTTATAAAGTAACCCAAAAATACATTGAATCTGAAAAAGAGGATAAAAGATCTTTTAAATCTTACCTTTATCAATTTATAAAAAAGTTTTTCCATGAATTTTTCGTCAATAAAAAAACACTTCTTATCTTTAATCCATATTTTACTTCTGATTTCGGGAAAAAAATTCTTGAAAAAGAAAGAGAGAATGTTAGGCTTTTGGTTGATAAGAAAGTTGATTGTAAATCAATTTTAATTGATCTGGAAATGCGGAAAAAATTAAAAACTTTTGATTGCAACTTGGAAGGATTTGAGCCGATTTTTAATGGTATGCTTCCATTTGATTTGCCATTAATTTATCTTGAAGGTTATCCAAAGCTTAAAAAGGAAGTCGAGAAAGATTATCCTGTGAATCCGAAAGCGATATTTAGTGCAAACGCCTGGTATTCTAATGAATATTTTAAGCAGTTGGCCGCTATATCTTCTGAAAAAGAAACTATTTTAATAGGCACTCAACATGGAGGAATATATGGAATTCATAACTATATGGCAGTTGAGAAGCATGAATTAGCAATAACAGATCAATATTATTCTTGGGGTTGGGAGCAATTGGACTGTGCTGCTAAAGTCATACCTTTTTTTGCCAATAAGATGGCAGGTGTAAAAGAAATGTCCGCTAATAATAAAAAAGAAGATATTCTTTTTATGGTAACAAGTATGCCCAGATATTTTTTTAGATTTCAATATTTCAATAGTGATGCTTTTATAAATTATATAAATGAACAATTTAGCTTTGTGGATATGCTTGATTCAAATAGGAAACATAACTTACGTGTTCGTTTATATTTTATTGATTTTGATTGGGGGTGTTCTGATCGCTTGAAAGATATGTTCCCTGAAATAATTTTAGAAGATATGACGGTTCCATTTTTAGAAAGAATTAATAATTGTCGTCTTGTTGTGCTTGATCATCTTTTTACTTCTTTTATGGAAGTAATGGCTTTAAATAAACCAGTAATTTCATTTGCGAAAACTTATCAGTTGAAATCTGAAGCACGGGTTATTTTTGATGAATTGCGTAATGTAGGAATACTTTATGATTCGCCGAAAGATGCGGCTATGGCTATTAATTCTATTTATATTGATGTTGAAACCTGGTGGAATGATTCAAAAAGACAAGCCGCGCGCAAAAAATTTTGCAATTATTTTGCACGTGTATCATCAGAATCTGATGAGAAATGGATTGAAGAATTTGAGCGTTTAATTAAAAATTGATTAAACAAATAGTTTAATATAAGGAGAAAAATGATGAATATATTTAAAGATAAGGTCATATTAATTACGGGAGGAACAGGTTCTTTTGGTAAAAAATTTGCAAAAATTGTTTTGGATGAATTTGACCCGGCAAAATTGATAATTTATAGCCGTGATGAGCTAAAACAATTTGAGATGCAACAGGAATATGATAAATATGAGAATATCAGGTTTTTTATTGGAGACGTTCGCGATAGAGAACGTTTAATGCGTGCTTTACATGGAGTTGATTATATTGTGCATGCAGCAGCTTTAAAGCAGGTCCCTGCCATGGAATACAATCCTACAGAAGCAATAAAAACAAATATTTTAGGGGCAATGAATGTAATTGAAGCTTCCCTTGATTCAAAGGTAAAAAAAGTAATAGCTCTAAGTACTGACAAAGCTTGCAATCCAATTAATTTATATGGTGCTACCAAATTATGTTCTGATAAGCTGTTTGTTGCTGCTAATTCATATGCTGGGAAAGATGGTACAAAATTTGCGGTTGTTCGTTATGGAAATGTTGTGGGAAGTCGTGGCAGTGTTATCCCTTTTTTCAAAAAGAAGAGAGAAGAAGGCGTTTTGCCAATTACTCATGCGGAAATGACACGATTTTTTATAACCTTGGAACAGGGAGTTCGATTTGTTGTAAGTGGATTTGAGCGGATGAGCGGTGGAGAAATTTTCATTCCAAAAATTCCAAGTGTAAAAATTTTAGATATAGCAAAAGCTATTGCTCCAGATTGCAAGACAAAAATAGTTGGAATTCGTCCTGGAGAAAAATTGCATGAGGTGATGATTTCTGAAGATGATTCTAGAAATACTAAAGAATTGGATGATTGCTATGTTATTCAGCCGGCATTTAATTGGTGGGATAAAGATAATCATATTTTAGGCAGAAATGTTTCAGACGGATTTAGGTATTCAAGTGATAAAAATGATAGGTGGTTAAGCATTCAAGAAGTTCAGGAGATGGCGAATATTTAAGTGAAAAAAATTCCTTATGCAACACAATGGATAGATGCTCAAGATATTGAAGCTGTTAAGTTGGCTTTAGAGTCTTCTTATTTGACTCAAGGCCCTTTAATTGAAAAATTTGAAAAAATAGTTGCTGAACATTGCGGAGCAAAATATGTTGTAGCCGTAAATAGCGGGACATCTGCCCTTCATATTGCTTGTTTAGCTGCAGGTATCAAAAGGGGAGATGAAGTTATAACGTCTCCGATTACTTTTGTTGCTTCTGCTAATTGTATATTGTATTGTGGGGCTAAGCCTATATTTGCTGATGTGCTTGAAGATACTATTAATATAAATCCAAAAGAGATAGAAAAAAAAATATCAAAAAAGACTAAAGCAATTATACCTATAGATTTTGCAGGACAGCCTGCTGATTTGTCAGAAATACGAAGCATTGCAAATAGAAAAAATATTATAATTATTGAAGATGCTGCACATGCTTTGGGGGCTAAATATAAAGGGGAAATTGTTGGCTCAGGGAAATATGCTGATTTTACGATTTTAAGCTTTCATGCTGTAAAACATATTACCACCGGTGAAGGGGGAATGGTATTAACTAATAATAAAGATTTTTATAAAAAATTGAAATTGTTCAGAAGTCACGGAATAATAAGAGATCCAAATTTATTAAAAATAAATCCAGAACCATGGTTTTATGAGATGCAGGCTCTAGGTTTTAATTATAGATTGACAGATATTCAAAGTGCTTTGGGGATTAGTCAATTTAAAAGACTTTCAGTTTTTATTAAACGCAGAAAACAAATAACAAATGAGTATGATAAGGTTTTTTGTAGATATGAAGAGCTTCAGCCTTTAAGCATTAAACCTTATATTGACCATGTACATCATCTTTATATTTTGAAATTTAATCTTGATAAATTATCCGCTACTAGAAGAGAAATATTTAATGAGTATCTCAAGTATGGGATTTGCGTAAATGTCCATTATATTCCTGTATATTATCAGCCTTATTACAAAAAAATAGGTTATAAAAAGGGACTTTGTCTTAATGCGGAAAAATATTATGAGTGCTCGATAACTTTGCCTCTTTATCCTAAAATGTCTGATTGTGACATCAAAAGAGTTGTTAAAGTTACAAAAAAAATTGTTGAAAAATTTAAAATAAGAGAGATATTTTGATGCTTGAAACTATAAGAGGAAAAATTAGAAATATAAGGAAAGCCATTCAAATTGATTTGCTTGCAGAAGTAAATTTGTTGGGAAGTTTTAATGGGAAACGAAGAATTGAATATTTAAATTGGATTTATTCAGATCTAGTAGAATTGACAAATGAGTTTGTTGAAAAAAATGCCTTATTAGATTCATATTTTACAAAATCAATGAATAAATTATTTGATACTGACCGTTTTAATCCATTGCTGAAAAAATGGATAGTTGAATATTTATCTATTGCTCTTAGGTGTTTAGATGAAATGTCATATAAAAATAATATTAATAATGTTATAGTCTTAGAAGATAATCCTCTAAATCGTTTTGCAGCAGAGAAATACTTAATTAAATTTAAAACGATACCGCCAATTAAATGGAAAAATCAACCATCAACAGTAATAAAACTTCTTAATTTGTTAATAATTGTTTATTCTGTATTTTGTGTTAGTTTGTTTCGCGGAATAAAACTTTTTTTGAAAGTTAAAAAATTTAAGGTTATGACTGAAGCTGTTAGTGGTTTGCACACAGGAATAGATCATTGTTGTGGAGATGATTTTTTTGTAGATGATAAAAATATAAAAAAAGAAGATTTATTGCTTTATTCAAGAGGTATTTATTTGGAGGGATGTAGGTTGGTCGGATATAATGATGCTATAAACTCTGATTATGAACATTTTGTGTTTAATTCGTTGCCAATGGGGTTAAAACAATTTATTTTTAGGGTTTTGCCCAAATATGTGTTTTCTGGCGTTAGAATTTTAATTAATTTAATAAATTCTAACTACTATACGTTGTTTTACAGTGTTTTTTATCATTTCAAAGCTTCTGCTTTACAATATGAAAAAATATTTTCTAATTATAAAATTACTTCTGAACTCGGATATTCTTTTTATAGTTTTAGTCATATTGCAGAGTCTATTGTTTGCCAGAATTACGGATCTAAGTATTATTTGTTTCACTGGTCTGATTTATCTGTTGATTTGAATAAATCAGTTCTTTCTTTCTTAGGATGTGATAAATATTTTTTATGGGGAAAAGCGCATGTAAAGGGCGTTGAAGGCCCTGAGGAGATGTTGTTGCCTATAGGATTTTTCAATAAAAGATATATTAAAGAATCAAGGGCTTTTAGGCATAAAATACTTGCAGATGCAGGGATTGACGTATCAAGAAAAGTAGTTAGTTTTTTTGATGAGTCATTTGGGATAGAATGCAAAATGACAGAAGATCATTTTGTCATTTTTTATGAAATAGCATTAAAAATGGCTTTATTGAATAATGATCTTACAATTTTGTTAAAACCTAAGGTTCCAATTCAAACCCATAGCTTTTCTGATGGTTGTAGAGAGAAACTTGATAAAATAATAGCACAGCTAAATAATCTCAATAATGTTTATATCTTAAATCCAAAGGACTGGTCTTATGTAAAGGTAATAGGCATTTCAGATATTGTTGTTACACAGGGTATGACCAGTTCTTCCACAATTGCCATTATTTCTGGTGTCGAAGGACTTTATTTTGATCAAGTACACTATAATCATCCTTTTTCTAAAATCTTTAAAGATAAACTAGTGTTTGATGATCCCGATAAGTTAATTGAAATGACTCATAAGATTATTTTGGGTGAAGTATCTCCTTTAAAAGATATTCCTTATTACTTATTAAGAGAATACGATGAATGTCCTGATGATCGTTCCATAGAGTTATTGCAAGAATTTTTAATTAATGGTTATATAAATCAGAGAAAAGTTGGAATAATAATTCAGGCAAGAATGGGATCTACTAGATTGCCGGGTAAAATTATGCTTCCTGTTCAAAATAAACCTGTTCTTGAACATATTATTGACAGATTAAAAGGCTGTAAAAATGTCCATGAAATAATCATTGCAACTACTATTGATGCAAGAGATGATCTTATCGTTTCTCTGGCTAAATCAAATAATCTGAAATATTTTAGAGGAAGCGAGGAAGACGTTCTTTCGAGATACTATTATGCAGCAAAAGAAAACAATCTTGATGTGATAATTCGGATTACTTCAGATTGTCCTTTTGTAGATGCGGATATAATTGATAGCATGGTAGCAACCTTTTTAAAGGATCCATCCGTAGATTATTTATCTAATACCATAAAGCGTACTTTTCCAAGAGGCCTTGATGTTGAAATCATGAATTTTTCTTCTCTTAAAAAAGCTTTTAATTTTGCCAAAGAGAACTGCCAGCGAGAGCATGTTACTCCATATATTTATCAGAATGAAGAAAAATTCAAGATAAAACAATTTATAGGAAATGGAGACGATTCAAAATATAGGCTTACGTTAGATACACAAGAGGATTTTGAGTTGATTAGGGAAATATATGATGGGATTTATCCAGTAAATAATTATTTTACACTAAATGATGTGTTGAGGTTTTTAAAACAACATGATCATCTTACCATGTTAAATTCACATATAGTTCAGAAGGGACTAGCAATATGATGAAGAAATTTAAGTTTGGTTTGAAACTATGGTCGACGAATAATAATTATATAGAAGAAGCAATAAAGCTTTATAAGAATAGCACATATGATTACATTGAACTTTATGTAATTCCTGATTCTTATGAAAATTATATAAAAGTTTGGCAGGAATTAAATATACCATTTATTATTCATGCTCCTCATTTTAGAGATGGGCTTAATTTAGCTGAAAAAAATAAGTTTTATAAAAACATGGAATTAGCTCATGAAGCTCAGCATTTTGCAGATAAATTAAATGCTCATTGGATAATATTCCATCCTGGAATTGATGGAAATATTAAAGAAACGGCTAGTCAATTGAAATATATTAATGATTCTAGGATATTAATAGAGAATAAGCCTTATTATGCTTTAGATAATGGATTAATCTGCAATGGAACCACACCTGAAGAAATCGAGTTTTTAATCAAAGAGGTTCAAATTGGATTTTGTTTGGATATTGGCCATGCTATCTGTTCTGCAAATGCGCATAATATTGATAGCTCCCACTACATTAAAAATTTTATTTCTTTAAAACCTACAATGTACCATTTAACAGATGGAGATATTCAAGGAATTTATGATAAACATTTGCATATCGGAGAGGGGAGCTTCGATATGAAATTTACTTTGTCTTTTATACAAAATGGATCTATGCTAACAATAGAAACATTGAAATCATCAATGAAGAATTTAAATGATTTTGTAGGAGATATCAGAAATTTGAAGAATATTTATGAATAAAATTTATTTAAGAACTGTATTAGATGAAGATTGTAATGATGTTTTTTCTTGGCGAAACGACGAAAAAACAAGAAACGCTAATTTTTGCTCAGGGATAATATCTTATGAAGATCATAAGATTTGGTTTAATGATTCATTGAAAAATCCTAATAGATTTATTTATATTGCAGAAGATGGGGAAAAAAATAAAATTGGAATAGTTAGACTTGATAAATTAAATAATCATGTTGCTGAATTTGATATTAATGTAGTCCCAAAAATGAGAGGAAATGGGTATGCAAGACAGATGATTGAATTGTCTTGTGAAATATTTTTAGAAGAAAATAATGTGGATATTTTTATTGCAAGGATAAAAAGTAGTAATTTAGCTTCTATTAAATCATTTAGAAATGCTGGTTTCTTTGAATTATTTAATTGTGTTGATGTAAAACATGGAGAAATAGTTGCATTTGTTAAAATGGCAATGAATTGTAAGAAGTTTATGCGTAAATCAAGAGAGATAAATTTATGAATCAAAACAAATACCCTATTTTATTTGATAAATCAAAAATGAAATTTGGAAAATTAAATAAAAGCTCAGACATATTGCTTCTGTTTAAGTTGATTTTTAACAGAGAATTTAAAAAAGATTTGATTGATTGGTTCTCTTCCTGTCCGATAGGGGCGAATTTATGGTATGCAGCTTTCAAAAATGATGAACCTGTTGCTATGTATGGATTGCTTCCTATTTTGATAAAAGTTGATGGAGTAATTATAAAAGGCGCCTTATGTAATAACGTGGGAGTTATTCCTCGATTTCAAGGGACAGGTTTGTTCCAAGCTATGGGAGAATTTTCTCTTAATGATTCTAAGTTCCCTTTAGTTATTGGTGTTCCTAATTCTAAAGCTGTAAAAGGGCATAAGAGGATAGGGTGGAAAAGCTATGGAGGCTTAGAATTATTAAGTGGCTTTGTTTCAGGTGAAGGATATGAAAAATTAGATATTAATCAGTTTAAATATATTGAATCTAAAAAAGATATTTATTTTAAGATACAAAAGAATTTGGATTTTATTAAATGGAGATACTCTAAGCCTCAAACAATTTATTATCAAAGTATTATTGATGAATATAATTATATTATTTGGAAAGAATATAATAATAAAAAGCAGATTCTTGAGTTGTCAGATTGTAATTTATTGGAAGGATTTAATGGTGTTGTTGATGTATGGGCATTCAAAAACTCAGAAAATAATGAAAAACTCCGGTCAAAGGGATTTTCTCCTATATTGTTTAATGAATTTATTCTATACACAAATATGCAATTACTAGAAAATGTAAATAATTATAAATTTGAATTGGGGGATAATGATGTTTTCTAATATGAAGAATGTTTTAGTTGTAGCTGCACACCCTGATGATGAGGTTTTAGGTTGTGGGGGAACAATTTCAAAATTACTGAAAAAAGGAATAGACGTTGCCATATTAATTTTAGGAGAAGGAATTACTTCGAGATATGAAAACAGAGAAAAGGCCATGGATATTGAACAAATGAAAGAGTTAAAAAATCATATTAATGATGCGGCAAAGATATTAAAAGTTAAAAAGAATTTTGTTTTAAATTTTCCTGATAATCGTTTTGATTCCGTTCCACTTTTAGATTTAGTAAAAGTTATAGAAAATGTAAAAAACAAGTTTATCCCCGATGTCATTTTTACTCATCACGGGGAGGATTTGAATATAGATCATCAGATAACCTTTAATGCTGTTTTGACCGCTTGTAGAGCAATTGCAGGAGAAATGGTGAAGCAAATATACTGTTTTGAAACATTATCTTCAACTGAGTGGAGCTGGCCTAATACATTTAAGCCAAATGTTTATGTGGATATTTCTAAAACTATTGAGAAAAAAATAGACGCTATGAAAGCCTATAAAAATGAATTGAAAGAATGGCCACATCCTAGATCAATTAAAGGGATTGAAATCCTTGCTGAAAAACGTGGGTGTGAAGTTGGCTTGGCATATGCAGAAGCCTTTGAGCTAGTGAGGAGCATTAATCTATGAAAGAACGTATTAATATAAAGATTGGGGAAAAAATTAAACCTTTCATTATTGCTGAAATGTCTGGCAATCACAATCAGTCGATTGAAAGAGCTTTGCATATTGTTGAAGCAGCCGCAAAGTGTAAAGTAGATGCGCTTAAACTTCAAACATTTTCGTTAGATTTAATGACACTTGATTCAAATGCGGAAGGGTTTATTATTAATGACTCTAATAGTCTGTGGAAGGGAAAAAAACTTTACGATTTATACAAAGAAGCTTATACCCCATGGGAATGGCATAAGCCTATTTTTGATAAATGTAAAGAATTAGGAATTATTGGGTTTAGCACTCCGTTTGATGAACCTGCAGTTAACTTTTTGGAATCTTTAAATGTTCCTTGTTATAAAATAGCTTCTTTTGAAATTGTTGATATTCCATTAATTAAAAAAATAGCTTCAACAGGAAAGCCTATAATTATGTCTACAGGGATGGCAACAATAGAAGAAATTCAAGAAGCTATTGATGCTTGTAAAAATGAAGGGAATGACAAGATTGTTCTTCTTAAATGTACAAGTTCTTATCCTGCAATTCCATCTAGCTCTAATTTATTAACAATTCCAGACATGATGGCTAGATTTAATTGTTCTGTTGGAATATCTGATCACACTTTAGGCCTAGGTGTTTCTGTTGCTAGTGTTGCTTTAGGTGCAACAGTTATTGAGAAGCACTTTACGTTATCACGAGTTGATGGAGGAATTGATTCAGCCTTTTCAATGGAGCCACAAGAGATGCATGATTTAGTGATTGAGTCTGAACGTGCATGGCAAGCATTGGGGACGGTTAATTATATCCCTACTGCCGAAGAGAAAAAAACAATGAGATTTAGGCGTTCACTTTATGTTGTAAATGATATGAAAGCAGGAGATCTATTCACTTTAGATAATTTAAAATCTATTAGACCTGCTGGCGGAATTTCTCCAAAACATATAAATGATTTATTGGGTAAAAAAATTTCTAAAAATACAAAGAAAGGAACCCCGATAACTTGGGATCTTGTAATTGAGTAAAACAAAAAAATAAATTATTTTATATTAATGTTTACTATATAAAAATCAAAGGAAGAAATGAATGAAAGAAGAAGAAATAAGACCTAAAGATACACTTAAAATGATTACAGAAAAACATAATTTAGATATCAAAAAGTTCTTTATGAATGACTCTAATGAACTTGATATTGATAGAATGGTTTATATTGATTGTCCTGCATGCGGGGAAACAAAAGCAACGATTGAATTTAAAAAAGAATCTTTTAGTTTTTTTAGATGTGATTGCAATACATTATTTGTGAACCCAAGGCCCAAAAAAGAAGTTTTGGCCAAATTTTATTCTGAAGCAGAATCTATAAGTTTATTCATGTCAGAAGTTCTAGAAAAAACAGCGGAAATTAGAAAAGAAAAAATTTTCCTACCCCGGGTCAATATGTTTTTAAATTTATTGGATAGATATTGTGATAATAGAGAAATGATTATTGAGATTGGAGGCGGAAACGGGCTTTTTTTAGAAAAACTTAAAGAAAAAAGTGGTAATTTTAAAAAACATTTAAACATTGAGCCGTCTACTCAAGCTTGTAAATTGTGTGTAAATCGCGGAATAGATGTTTACGAAGGTGTCTTTGAGGAATTTTCTGGATATGAAGCTGAGGCGGATGTTATTGTGGCCTTTGAATTAATAGAACACCTGTTTTCGCCTAAAGAATTTATTTTAAAGGCTTATAGTCATTTAAGGCCAAATGGATTGCTTTATCTTACAACTCCTAATATTTTGGGATTTGATCTATTACTTTTAGGAAGGTTGTCTGATAATATTAATGCTCCAAATCATTTGAATTATTTTAATATTTTTTCTTTGTCTATATTATTAAATGCGTGTGGTTTTGATGTGATAGAAGTTCAAACTCCTGGACAGTTGGATGTTAATATTTTGGAAAATAAGTACAAAGAGAAAATTGGTCTTAATATTGATAAATTTACGGAATTTATTTTGAATGCTAAAGATAATATTAAGAAAAAATTTCAGGAATTTTTATCTGATAACAACCTTAGTAGCAATATGACAATGTTAGCCAGGAAAAGGAATTAGCAATTAAATAATGAAATTCTTAAATTTTATAAATAATCCTCGCTTGAAAATATGTTGGTATTTTTTAAAGCCGTATCCGCATTATATTTTTGGAATTACTATATTAACTTTTGCGAGTTCTTTTTTTGATGGTATCAATGTATTGATATTATTCTCAATATTAAATTCTGCGGTTGGAATTAATGCTGATGCAGGAGGAATTGCCAAGATAATAACTTTTATTTTAAATTTTTTTCCTATAAAAGACAAACTTATTAGCTCTTGTCTATTGCTTATTTTTTCAGTAATTTTTAAGAATGGGTTTGGATATTTACAGAGCATTGTTAGTTCTGTTGCTGGCTTTAAAGTTTGGCAGGACATTCAAGAAAAAGTATTTGTAAAATGTATTTCTGCAGATTATCAGTATTTCCTTGATCATAAACAAGGAGAAATTATATATCGGGTTTATTCTGCGCCATCGTCCCTTGGCAGTATTCTTACTTATTTACCTCAAGCTCTTTCAGAGTTTGCTAAATTATTGGCAGTTGGGTTTATTTTGATCGGGATTTCACCTTATGCATCAGGCGCGATAATTTTGGTCGGTGTTTTATATTATTATTTAACTAAGTATATAGCAAGTAATATTTCTTACAACATGGGGAAGGGGCGAGTGGTGGCTTGTGAGAAACAAAATGTTTTACTTGGTGAAACAATAAGCGGGATAAGACAAATAAAAGTGTTTTCTTCTGAAAATCGTTGGATAAAGAACTTTTTTGCAGCTATGCAGGACTATTTTAAATTGGCAAAAAAAGATAGGGAGTTCTCACTTATACCAGGGTATTTATTGGATACGATGACTATCGTGCTTTTATCGTTATTGCTGATTTTAGCCAAAGTTTTATATTCTGCTGATTTTGCAGTTATTTTGCCAATACTTGGGACATTTGCGTATGCTTTTCAAAAAATAATGCCTTCTCTTTCACAACTTGGGAATTTGAGAATTCAAATTATGGGAACTTTGCCTATTGTAGAAATTCTTTACTCACTTTTAAATAAGAATATTAAGCAAATTAAGGATGGGCCCGAGGAGATAAAAGAATTTAAGAAAGAGATAAAATTTGAGGATGTAAGTTTTTCTTATCCTGGGCGTAAAGGAGTGTTGAAGGGATTGAAGCTTTCTTTTGAAAAGGGGAAAATGACTGCTATTGTTGGTCATTCTGGCGCGGGCAAGTCTACGATTGCAGATTTAATTATAAGGCTTTTTGATGTTAATTATGGCAGAATTTTAATTGATGGCATAGATATTAAAGATTGTAAAATAAGTTCCTGGCTTTCAAAAATAGGATTTGTTACTCAAGATACCTTTATATTTAATGCGTCACTTGCAGAGAATATTGCTTTTGGTCTAAATGTTGATATGAATGAGATTATTCAAGCTGCAAAAGATGCGAATGTTCATGACTTTGTAGCATCTCTTGCTGACGGATATGAAACTGTTGTTGGAGATAGGGGAATGAAATTATCTGGAGGGCAGAGGCAGCGTATTGCAATTGCTAGAGCTTTGGTTCATAAACCTGAAATACTTATTTTAGATGAAGCTACAAGTTCTTTAGACAACATTTCAGAAGCAATAGTTCAAAAAGCAATAAATAATATTTCTAGAAATAGAACTGTTATTGTTATAGCTCATCGGCTTTCTACAGTGATTGATTCTGACAAAATTATTGTGCTTGAAAAGGGAGAGGTTGTTGAGGAGGGAAAACATGAAGAGCTTCTTTCAATGAAAGGGTTTTATTGGGCAATATATAATAAAGAAAGAAGTAGTTTGTCGAACCAGTTTGTTCGAAAAGAGGTAGCCTGTGAAGGATAAGAATAAAATAGAAATTCTTGATTGTACCATTCGTGATGGGGGATATGTTAACAATTGGGATTTTGATCTCAAATTAGTACGTGAAACCTATCGAGCACTCTCAAAAGCTGGTATTGATTATATAGAATTGGGCTATCATGGAGTAGAACATTTTTTTGATCCTAAAAAGTTTGGGAGATTTCGTTTTACTTCTTTTGAAGATATAAAAAGTGTTACAGGAGGAATAAATGGGGCAAAAATTGCTTTAATGGTTGATTATGGTAAGTTTGATTTAAATGATTTAAACCAATATCTTGGTACCAATGTTTCATTAATTAGGTTGGCCTTTCATAAAGATAAAGCAAAGGAAGCAGTTAATATTGCGGGACAAATAAAAAGACTTGGCTTTTTAGTGTCTGTAAATTTGATGGGATACATTAGTTATTCTACTGACGAGTTAAATGAATTAGTTTTTTTAATTAATCAAGAGGGGATAGATTACGTATATATAGCTGATAGCTATGGGTCCATGTTTCCTCATGAAATAAAAGAGTTGTTTACCCCTTTGTTAAAGGATAGAAACTTTAAATTAGGATTTCATCCACATAATAATTTACTAATGTCTTTTGCTAATACTTTTGCTGCAATTGATGCTGGAGTAGATATTGTTGATTCTTCTGTTTTTGGTATGGGGCGTGGTGCTGGTAATTTACCAACAGAAATTTTACTTTCCTATTTTCATCAAATGATGCCAGGCAAGTATAACGTAATCCCAGTATTAAATTTGATTGATCGATTTTTTGTTGAACTAAAAGAAAAAAACTTTTGGGGATATAATTTACCCTATATGCTTTCAGGTATTAATGAATGTCATCCAAACTATGCTAAAAATTTGGTTGAGCGAAAAGAGTATGACATTGAAGATATCTGGAATATTTTTGAAGTCATAAAAGCCAAGAAACCAATAGGCTTTAAAAAAGACATTGTTGATCAAATTATTCGTGATGGACTATTTGGCAAGAAAAAGGCTTTAAAACCTGCTGAAAATGAACAAAAAGGGATAAACGAAAACAGTGACAAAATTTCTTATGTTAATAGACATAATGGGTCAGATTTTTTGGTTTTGGCAAATGGACCAAGTTTAAAAAAGTATAAAGACTTAATTTCTCTTTTTATTGAAAAGTACAAACCAATAGTTTTAGGGGCTAATTACTTAGGAGGGCTTTTTGTTCCTGATTATCACTTATTTACCAATAAGCGTCGGTTTGTTGACTATGTGGATACTGTTTCTCTCAAATCTAAGCTTTTAATTGGTCAACATATTCCAAAGGAGATGATTGATGATTATGTAAGACGCGAGTATGAACTTATTTATTATAATGATCTAGATGATGTTGCCTTTGATATCAAAGATGGATTAATTAGTTCAAATTGCAGAACTGTTTCTATCTTCTTAATTGCTTTATCATGGGTTTTTGGAGCAAAACGTATTTTTGTCGCAGGACTTGATGGTTATATGCGCGCTACTGCTGATGGGGATGTTCATTTTTATAAAGAAAATGATGAAACTGGGGATAGAGATGTGATTTTGGATAAACATTTTGGAAATTTAAAGCATTTGGAGGAAATTGAGGAATATCTGTGTGGTAAGGGAGGGGAAGGGATTCACATTATTACTCCTACAAATTATAGGAAGTTTTACAAAGGGATAAATAATTACTTATGAATAGATTTGAAGAGTTAAAATCGATTTTTGAGAAGAGTCAATACTTTAAAATTGTGTGTGGAGCTGGAAATGAAGATGCAGAAGAGGTTCGAAAGTTGTCTCTTCTTTATACTTTAGCTGGCGCACTTGGTATTGATATTTCAGCAAATCTTGATGTAGTAAAAAGTTCTGTCCTTGGAGTTAATCAAGCCTACGAGATTGCGCCAAAACTTGGAATAGAGCTTAGAACAAGACCATTTATTAATGTTAGCATTGGTATGCGTGGTGATCCTCATATTAGGAAAGCGAATGTTGCCCAGGCCAAGTGTCTCCATTGCGGGGCTTGTTTGTCTGTGTGTGTTCAAAATGCAATTAGTAATGAGCATCAAATAATAGAAAAACGTTGTATCGGTTGTGGTGAATGTTCAAAAATTTGCCCTTCAAGCGCAGTTCAGTTTTTTGATAAAAGGAGAGAATTAGATAAAATACTCCCTGCTTGTTTAGTAAATGGAGTGGAAACATTTGAATTGCATGCAATTATTTCCGATGATGATTCTGTCATGCAGGATTGGAAATTGGTGAATAAGTATTTAAAAAATAATTATATTAGTATGTGTTTAGATCGTTCACAATTGTCTGATATACATCTTTTGAAGAGAATAAAGGATGCTTTGGCTTTTGCTCCTGATAGAATGATTATTCAAGCAGATGGCGTTCCAATGAGTGGGGGAAGCGATGATTACAATACTACTCTTCAGGCAGTTGCAATTTCTGATATTGTAAGAAAAAGTAAATTGCCGGTTATTATTTTGGCTTCAGGTGGTACTAATAGTAGAACAGGTGAACTTTGTCATCTTTGTGGGGTTAAAGTTAATGGGGTTTCCATTGGGACTTATGCCCGTAAACTGGTTGCTGAATTTATAAATCATAAAGATTTTGACAGTGATTTGAGGATTTTAAAAAAAGGGCTTGTGATTGCAAAAAAATTAGTCGATCAAAATTTGGAGGCAATTAGTGGTTAATTTAAAAGTTAATAACGAAATTATTAATAATATTAATTTAGTCATTTTTGACAGGGATGGTACATTAATTGATTTGTATCATTATTGGTCTCAAATGATAAAGATGCGGGCTTATCTTATATCAGAAAAGTTTTTTTTATCAAAAGATGATACAAACCGGATTGTTTTTGAGATGGGGGTTGACCAAGAAAATAATTGTCTTCGTCCAGAAGGACCCGTTGGGATCAAAAAGAGAGAAATAGTTATGCAGGCGGCTGTTGATTATTTAGAGGCAAAAGGGTATAAAAAAGCTTATGAAGTTTGTTTGGATTGTTTTAAAGATATTGATGTTCAAACAGAAAACAAGTTGGATGGTTTGATAAAACCAATAAATGGAATGTTGAGTTTAATTGATTCTTTACATTCAAAATCTTGCAAACTAGCCATTGCAACTACAGATAAAACATCAAGGGCTGAGTTGTCTATGGATTACTTAAAATTAACTGATAAATTTGCCTGTATTATTGGTTGTGATGCAGTTGACAATCCTAAGCCTGCTTCAGACATGATTGATTATATTACAAAGAAATTGAATATTAAAAAAGAAGAAAGTGTGATGATCGGGGATGCCATAACAGATATAAAAATGGGTGATAATGCAAAAGTAAAAGCATCTATTGCTGTTTCTTCTGGGATAACTCCAAAAGAACAGTTAGGCGCTTTAACTAAATTCTTAATTGATGATGTTTCTAAAATAGAAGTTTTTTAAGGAGAAAATAAATATATGATAAGAAAGAATATTATTAAGGAAAAATTAAAAAAAGGAGAAATTCTTTTAGGTACTTGGTGTATTTTACCTTCAGAATCTTCTGTTAATGTTTTGGGAGCTTCGGGCTTGGATTTTGTAATAATAGATATGGAACATGGGCCTATTAGTTTTGAAACTGCAGAGGGTATGATTCGAGCATCTGAAGTTGAGGGCTGTACACCTTTTATTCGTGTCCCAAAAAACGATGAATCAGATATACTGCGAGCTTTAGACATTGGGGCGTATGGAGTTGTGGTTCCACATATTGAAAACAGGGCAGATAAAGAAAAGGCATTACAGTCTATTAAATATTTTCCCATAGGAAATCGTGGCTTTTCTCCTTTCACTCGTTCTGCAGGTTATTCACCCTCTGATCTTACTCTTCATACTAAAAAAGCCAATGAAGAGACTATGAGTATTTTTATTGTAGAAGGTAAAAATGGACTAGAAAACCTTGATTCTATTATTGAGGATAAAGATATTGATGTTATTTACTTAGGGCTTTGTGATATTTCCCAATCAATTGGTTTGCCAGGACAAATAACTCACCCAAAAGTAAAAGATGCCGTTTTAAGAGCTGTTGCTAAGGTGAGAGAGAAAGGAATTTCTGTTGGAGCTTTTACTGACAATCAAGAACAGCTTAAATGGTTTAAGGAAATTGGAATACAGTTTATAACTTATTCTTTGGAAGTAACCGAGCTTTTTAGGATTTTTAAAAAAATAATTCAAGATTTTAAGGGAGTGTAAGAGATAAATGAAAATTGTAGGTATGGTTCCGGCAAGGCTTGAATCAAGCAGGTTGCCAAGGAAGGCTTTAATAGACATAGAAGGAATTCCCATGGTGATACATACTTGCAAACGAGCTCAAAGGTCAAAACTTCTTTCTGAAGTTTATTTGGTGACAGATAGTGACGAGATAAAGGTTGCAGGAGAGAAATATGGTGTTAAAGTTATCATGACAGGAAAACATCATAAAACAGGATCTGATCGTCTTGCCGAGGCTTGTCAACAAATAGAATGTGATATTGTTGTTAACGTTCAGGGTGATGAGCCTTTGGTTAGCCCTGATCATATCGATTTGGTTATTACTCCACTAATAGAAGACTCTTCTCTTAACATTTCAGTAGGAGTTACATCTTATGCAAAAAAAGAAAGTTCTTCTGATATAAAGGCAGTACTGGATTTGGAAGGAAATATTTTATACTGTTCTAGGGCAGATTTGCCAAGCAATGCCAGGACAAATGTAAGAGAAATGTTGAAAATGTGTTTTATTGTTCCATTTAGGAAAGAATTTTTGTTGCAGTATTCTTCTTGGGATCCAACTCCTCTTGAAGTTATAGAGTATAATGAATACTTAAGAATTTTGGAACACGGGATTAAAATAAGGGCAGTTGTAATTAAAGATGCAAAAATCAGTGTTGATACACCAGAAGACCTGGCAATTGTAAGAGATGTTATGAAAAAAGACAAAATAAAAAATCTGTATGTCTAATTCAAAGAAAAAAAAGTTAATATTAATTTCTGAGGAGGCTTCTTTTCCTAAAGAAGATATGGATAGAGATTTTTACTGTTTTTTTTTGGGTAGAGACTATGAGAAATTATTAAAGCTAAAAAAAACTTTGCCTTCAAATTTTCATTATATTGACATAGGGGACTTTTTATACGCAACATCATATAAACTTCGTAGACAATATATTGATTTCATTGGCAATTTGAGCTGTCGATTTTCTTCTTTTTACTGGTGGGTATCTAAAATAGCAGAAAAAAATGTTATGGATAGTCCCGTTTTTCTGTATGTTTGTTATTTGGATATTATTAAGCAATTAAAAGGAAATGAAATTAGAAATAAAAACATTTGTATTTTCTCTGAAAGTCCTGAATTGTTGGAGACAATTTATGAATCTGAGTTATTTAAAGAATATACTGTGTCAAAATTCTATAAAAAAGAAGCATTGATGAGTTTTTATTTGAAATCTTGTATAAGTTTAATCCGCTTTGCAAAAAGAAGTTTTATAGAGAAAATATATGTTATATATTCACGTATTTATGGTGTAAAACATATTAATAAAAATATACCATTGACAATTTTGAGAACTTGGGTAGGAGAAAGAAATTTGGGAGATGAGGGCCTATTTAAAGATTCTTATTTTGTTGACCTCCATGAAAACTTAAAAAGAAAAGGAGAAACTGTTGCTATTATTCCAATAATTTACAATATAAAACGTTCATATAAAGAAGCAATCTTGTGGTTTAGAAAAGCAAAGGCTCAATTTATTATCCCTGAAGATTTTTATTCTTTAGCGGATTATTTAAAAACTATTTTTATTATATTAAAATCAAGGCATTTGTTTAAAAAAGATTTTGTATTCAACGACTGGAACCTCAAGCTAATATTTCGTCAAGCATTTAAAAGAGATTTTTTTGAAGGGTCTTTGTCAAGTCTTATAATGCACTATTTTCTTGTTGAGAAATTAAGAAAAAATGGAATTATAATAAAAAAAATCATTATACCTTTTGAGAATATGATATCTGAGAAGCCCTTGATAATGGGTAAATTAAAATATTATTCCAAAACAAAGCTACTTGGATTTCAACATACATCTATTCCTCCTCTTTTATTGTCTTGCTATACCTCATTTAATGAACTGAAAGTTCTACCATTGCCGGATAAAGTAATTTGTTCAGGAAAGTTTTTCAAAGAGATTCTTTTGAAAGAAGGATATCCTTCAAATGTTTTGGCAGAGGGGCCAGCTTTGCGCTATCAATATTTATTAAAGGCAAATATTAGTAATTCTATTGAGAAATTCTATATTTTGATAACTCTTCCATTATTACGATCTACAGCTCTTGAATTATTATCAAAATCTTATAAAATATTAAAAAGTATTTCGGATTTAAAAGTCTTGATAAAGCCTCATCCAATGATGCCTAGGAAAGAATTGCAAGATATTTTAAATGTTACGTTTGATTCTTTTTTTAAATTTGAGATTACAGAAGGAAATATTAATGATCTTATGGCACAATCTAAGTTGTTGATTGCAACAGCCTCAGCTACAATTTTAGATGCTATCGCTTATGGATTGCCTGTAATTAGAGTGCGAAGCGATATTGATTTAACTCTTGATCCTATGGATTGGATCTCAATGGATGAAACTCAGTTTGTAGCTCGAACGTCAGAAGACATTGGAAGAGAAATAAAAAAGATTTTGACGCTTACTAACAAGCAGCTTGATCAAATAAAAATTCGGGGACGACAGTTGATGGAGAGTTTTTTTTCGCCATTAACAGAACAAACTTTATTGCCTTTTTATACTTAATTGATAATTTATTGGAGGGAATACATGATTTTAGTAACCGGCGCAAATGGAATGGTAGGAAGTTATGTTGGAGCAGTTTTCAGTGATGAAGCCTTGGTTTTAACTGATTTGCCTGAAATGGATATTAAAGATAAAGATAACGTTTTTGGTCTTTTTAAAAAGAATAAGCCGGATATTGTTCTTCATCTTGCGGCAGAAACAGATGTTGATAAATGTGAGACAGAAATTGATCATGCTTATCGAACTAATACTTTAGGTACTCAAAATATTGCTTTAGCCTGTCAGAAATTTGATTGTGAAATGGTTTATGTAAGTACAGGTGGCGTTTTTAATGGCAAAAAAATGGAAATACAGACAGAATTTTCTTCTCCTGAGCCTCTAAGCTTTTATGCTAAATCGAAGTATGAAGGGGAAAAAATTGTTCAAAATTTATTGAACAGATATTATATTTTTCGTGCTGGATGGATGATTGGTGGCGGAAGAGAAAAGGATAAAAAATTTGTTGGGAAAATTATCCAGTTTTGCCTGGAAGGTAGAAAAGAAATTAAAGCGGTAAATGATAAATATGGTACTCCAACTTTCGCAAAAGATTTGGTTGAAGGTATTAAAAAAATTATTAAAACAGGTAGTTATGGATTATATCATCTTGGAAATAATGGTTGTTGCAGTCGATATGATATTGCCTGTAAAATTGTAGAAATAATAGGAAAGAATATTAAAGTAATACCTGTTTCTTCAGAAGAATTTCCATTGCCTGCTCCTCGTGCTGAATCTGAAGGAATTAGAAACTATAAATTGGAGCTTATGGAAATGAATATAATGAGAGACTGGGAAGAAGCTTTAAAAGAGTATATAAATGATTGGAGAGGAAATGTCTGAAGTAAGTGTTGTCATCCCTGCATACAATTATGCAACTTATACAGCTCAGGCGGTAGAAAGTGTTTTAGCCCAGACATTTTGTGATTTTGAAATAATTGTTGTTGATGATGGCTCAACTGATGGAACAAGAGATGCCATGAGAAATTTTGGCGATAAAATTTATTACATTTATAAAGAAAATGGTGGAGTATCAAGTGCAAGAAATTTAGGAATTAAAGTAGCGAAGGGCAAATACATTGCTTTTTTGGATTGTGATGATTTATGGTTGTCAAATAAATTGGAAGAAAGTTTAAAAGGTTTTATGGATGAGGATGTTGGATTGGTTTATACAAACATATTTTTAATAGATTTCGCAGGAGAAATAATTTCAGAAAATAAATGTTCAGGTTTCTCAGGATATGTTTCTAAAAGATTGTTATTATCGAATTTTATTAATAACCCTACTGTTATTGTTAAAAAAGAGTGTTTTTCTTCTGTTGGGTTTTTTGATGAAAAAATGTTTTGTGCTGCTGATTGGGATATGTGGCTTAGAATTTCAGAACATTATCAAATAAAACATATAGCCGAAACATTATCAAAGTATCGAATTGTTAGAGACTATTTAGTGGCACACACTGAAGATTACAAAAAAGATAGTTTAGCGGTCATTGCAAAAGCATATGCAAGAAATCCCTTATTACCTGCCACCTTAAAAAAAGAAGCTTTTTACAATATACATTTAGCAACTATGCTTGGATATTATAAAAATGGTAGACTAATAGAAGTTATTAAGGAGTCATGGAGTTTATTATTGCTTAATCCAATAAAATTAATCCTCTTGATATTGAGACAATTAAAAAACAAAAGCGAACATTTATTGTTAAGGAGATAAAATTGGTTTACATTGTGTTGTATATAATGGTTTCAATAATTTTACTATTAATTGTTTTAGGTGAAATTGTTTTTAGGATAGTTTTTAAACTAAAAAATCGAAGATTTTATGAGCCGGTTGATAAGATTGAATTTAATAAAAGTCATTTTATTTCTCATCCATACTTGCCAGTCGCATATAAAACAAATTGTACAATTCCAGAAGAAAAGGTTGAATCACCAATTACTCATGATAAATTAATATATCCATCGATGAAAACAAATTCATATGGTTTATTGTTTGATGAGAAATTAGTTAGTAAAAACAATTTAATTATTTTTTTAGGTAACTGCACTTTTGGCACAGGATATTATTATAAAGAAGTTTTTTATTCTTTGCCTTATTATTTAAATAAAAAGATTGGCGACAATTATACTTTTATACCTGTTGCAAGGGGTGGATGGACGAGCATGGATATTATATTTTATCTTTACACAACTCTTGTTAAGCTTAAGCCTAAAGCTATTGTATTTGGATTTGGTCTTAATGATCTTATTCCTGCGTTAGCGCCAGAGTTTAAAAGTGATTATAGCCATTTATTTCGAAATTTATCTGAATCTAAATTGATTAGGATAACAAGAGATATATTACCCAAAATTAAATTTTGGCATTTGTATGAATACTTGTTAGATAAGTATATGGGAACTGGAAATATAAATTATGACTTGAACAGATTAATTAGAAAGTCTTATCCCTTATTTTCTAATAATTTTAATCTTACAGTTGAAAATCAAAATATTAGATCCATGATTGGAATATGCAAAGAACACAACATTTTACCCATACTAACTACCTATTTATATTATGTTTATGATGAAATAAAAAATAAACCAACATATAAAAAACTTAAAAAAGGTGTTTTGATTGAAAATGTAAATATTCGAAGAACTGCAGATAAATGTCATGTTCCAATTATAGACATCGAAAAAAACTTTCAGTTTGATCGAGAATTTTTTATAGATGAAACTCATTTGTCTCCAGATGGAATGGAAAAATATTCTCAAATTTTTATTCCAAAGTTTAAAGAAATCATGGAAAATGTTAGTGGTAAGGATTTTTATTAATGCGTATTCTTTATATTAGTTCAGATTTAATTGTCCATGATTATAGATTCTTAAAAAAACTTTGTGAATTTGATCATGATGTTTACCTTGTTACTCATTTTGCTGGAAAGGATTTGCCTCAAGATATTTCTGGCCTTAGAGGCCTAAAAATAATTCGTTATAATCCTAATGCCGTTTTATTGGGGACAGAAAAATATTCGATTTTTACCAGAAAAATAAGATGTTGGTTAGCATTTATGCAAAGCTATATTAAGTTTAAAAGAGAACTAAAAAAAATAAAACCTGATATTGTTCATGCCGGTTGGGTGCAAGGAGATGGGTTCTTAGCTGCAGTTTCTGATTTTCATCCATTTTTATTAATGCCTTGGGGGTCTGATATATTAGTTTTTCCTGAGAAGAGTAAAAGAACGATGAGTAAAACAAAATATGTTTTATCAAAAGCAGATATGATTACTTGTGATTGTGAAATAGTTAAGAAAAAAATTATTGAATTTTCAAACTATGATTCCGAAAAAATAATAGTTTTTCCTTGGGGAATAGATTTGGATTTATTTAAACCAAATAAAAAAAACAACCTTATAAGAAAAGCCTTAGGCTGGGAGGATAAAAAAATTTTATTAATGACGAGATCTTTTTTCCCTATCTATGCTGTGGATGATTTTATAAAAGCCATACCAAAAATTATAAAAGCATATCCAAATACTCGTATTATTTTAGTGGGGGATGGCCCACTACGTTCGGAGTTAGAACAATTAACGGTTAATTTAGGCATAAGAGACTATGTTTATTTTGCGGAGTCAATTCCTAACGATAAAATGCCTGAGTATTTCAACAGTGCAGATATATATCTTTCTTGTTCTCTTAGCGATGGAACTTCTTTATCTCTCTTAGAAGCAATGGCTTGTTCTTTGCCTGTTGTTACGACAGATATTCCTTCTTATTTAGAGTGGATAAATGATGGTGAAAATGGATACATTGTACCGACAAGAAGTCCAAATGATATTTCTGCAAAAGTGATAAATTTATTATCAAATCATAATCTTAGGATAAAAATGGGACATAGAAATTTTTTAATTGCTCAAGAAAGAGCCAATTGGGATATTAATTATAGAAAACTGGAATTAATTTATGGAAAGTTACAAAAAAACAAATAAGCCTAGAATACTAAACATTGTTCCTATATCAATAGGTAGTGGAGAGGTTAGTTTGGGGCCTTTGTATATTTCATCAGCCCTCAAAAAAGCTGGATTTGATAGCGTTGTTTTTTTCCCTGATTTGTCTTTGATAATGCACTTTCCGATAAAATATGATTTTATACAGCATCAACTAGATTATATTATGAAGCAAATTCGGCCAGAAGTAGTAACCTTTTCGGTATTAAGTACGAATTATAATTTATCTAAGTCATGGGCAGAATACATTAAAACCAACTTTAATACAACTCACATAATCTTTGGCGGAATTCATTCTATGATAGAAGGGGAGAATATAATTAAGTTGGATTATGTTGATGCTGTCTGTCTTGGTGAAGGAGAATTTTCGTTGCCTCAGTATCTTGAATTAATATTAAATAATAAATTAACTCAAGAAAATTCTCTAAATATAACTTATAAGTTAAAAGGCAAAATTATTAATAGTAAGAAAGAACAAGTCTTTTTATCTTTAGATGAATATCCTTTTCCTGATAGAGAACCTTTAAAATATTATTATAGAGAAGGTGTCTTGGATTCTGCTAATTTTATAACTGGAAGAGGGTGCCCTTATAATTGTTTTTATTGTAATGCTGCTATGCTTAATCAAAATAAAGGATATCTGCGGTTCAGAAGCCCGGGAAATGTTATTGATGAGATTATAGAGGTAAAGGCAAAGTTTGAATTGAAAAAAGTGATTTTTTCAGATGAAACCTTTACAATGAATAAAAACAATCTTTTTAAACTTTTAGAATTATATAAGAGCAAGGTAAATCTTCCATTCGAATGTCAAACAAGAGTTGAAGCGATAAATGATGATATTGCTAAAGAATTAACAAATTCTGGTTGTGAAAGCATTACTTTAGGGATTGAATCTGGCAATGAGTATATAAGAGAAAAATATCTGAATCGTAAAATGAAAAACGATCAAATTATAAAAGCTTTTCATATATTAAAAAAATATAATATTCGAACTAATTCATTTAATATGATTGGCTTGCCAGGGGATACAGAAAAAACTATTTGGGAAGGAATTGATTTAAATATCAAAGCAAAGGTTGATTCTGCTGCTTGTACAATTTTTATGCCGTTTAAAAAAACGCCAATATTTGAATGGTATCAAGACAAAAAACTAATTATTGCGGAGCCAAATACGAATTATTATGAAAATATTGTAATAAAACATCCAAATTTATCTAAGTTATCTTTATTTTTCTATTCATTAAATTTTAATACTTTAATAAAATTAGAGTCAAATAAGTTTAAACGAATGTTTAAAGTGTTTCTATGGGTTAAACTGTTCTTTTTACTATTCAAAGGATTTTTACTGAAATTAATTAAAAATCCTTTGAAATTAATAGCCATGAATACCTTCATGAAGAATTATTATGGACGTTTATCTGTTAAAGGAATTATTGAATGATAGTTATTATTGATTATGGAATGGGAAATCTTGGTTCAATCCTTAATATGTTGAAAAAAATCGGGGTAGAGGCTCAAATATCTTCTGATCTTTCAGTGATTGCAAAAGCGAGCAAGTTTATATTTCCAGGTGTTGGTTCTTTTGATAATGGGATGAGGAAGATTAAGCAATTAGGATTGATAGAGATTCTTGAAGAAAAAGTTCTTAAAGAAAAAAGTCCAATATTAGGCATCTGTTTAGGCATGCAGTTGTTTACCAAAAAAAGTGAAGAAGGTGAATTGCCGGGACTTGGCTGGATTGATGCTGAGACAGTTAGATTTAATTTAAAAGATCATGACCAAAACTTAAAAATTCCTCATATGGGATGGAATCAGATTGTTCCACAGAAAAAAAGTTTGCTTTTCAGTGAAATGTTTAGCGATCCCAAGTTCTATTTTGTGCATTCATATCACCTTATATGTAATGATATTAGTGCTGAATTAACTAAAACATTTTATGGCTATGATTTTGTTTCAAGCGTCCAAAAGGAAAATATTTATGGCGTTCAATTTCACCCGGAAAAGAGTCATAAGTTTGGCATGAAATTATTAAGGAATTTTGTTGAATTATGTTGAAAAATCGGGTTATTCCCTGTCTGTTATTAAAAAATAATGGACTAGTTAAAACAATAAAATTTTCCAATCCTAAATATGTTGGAGATCCCATAAATGCTGTAAATATATTTAATGACAAAGAAGTTGATGAATTGATAATACTTGATATTACAGCTACAATTGAAGGGAAAAAGCCAAATTATTCATTATTGTCTGATATAGCAAGCGAATGTTTTATGCCCTTAGGGTATGGAGGGGGAGTCAATAGCATTGAAGACGTAAGAAAATTATTTAATCTAGGCATTGAAAAAGTTGTTATAAATAGCTATGCAGTAGAAAATCAAGAGTTTATTAGATCCGTTTCTAATATATTTGGAAGCCAAAGTGTTGTTGTTTCCATTGATGTAAAAAGTAATCTGTGGGGAAAACATGAAGTCTACATTAGGGGAGGGAAACAGAAAACAGGATTAGATCCTGTAACACATGCAAAACAGGTAGAAAGTTTGGGTGCTGGAGAACTATTTATTAATTCCATAGATAGAGATGGGACAGGACAAGGTTATGATATAAAATTAATAAAATCTATTAGTGAGGTAGTTCGAATTCCAGTTGTTGCTTGTGGAGGAGCTTCAAAAACTGAGGATTTTAAATTAGCTATTAAAGATGGGGGCGCTTCTGCTGTTGCTGCTGGAAGTATATTTGTTTTTCAGGGTAAGCATCGAGCGGTATTAATTACTTATCCATTAATAGATGAGTTGGAAAATATTTTTAAGGATATATAAATAAAACATATGAAGACTAGTCATTATCAAATTTGCAAAAAGTGTATTATGGATACAACTGATCCTGATATAAAATTTGATGAGAGAGGCATATGTAACTATTGCAACAACAACCAAAAACTTTTTAGAGAGATAGGCCTTAATGATGAGAAACTTAAAGATGAAGCATTAAAACACCTGCTTTCTGAGATGAAAAAGGCAGGAAAAGGTAGAGAATATGATTGTATCATTGGCTTAAGTGGAGGGGTTGATAGTTCATATGTTGCTTACCTTGTCAAAAATATGGGGCTTAGACCTCTTGCCGTACATGTTGATAATGGATGGAATTCAGAATTAGCAATTAAAAACATAGAAAACATCGTGAGGAAACTTGGTATTGATTTGTATACGTATGTTATAGATTGGGAGGAATTTAAAGATTTACAAATCTCTTTTTTAAGAGCATCTATCGTTGATCTTGAAATGCTTTCAGATAATGCAATTGTTGTAGCAATTGACAGGATAGCAAGAGGGGAGAAAATAAAATATTTTTTAGCTGGAACTAATCTTGCAACTGAATCTATAATGCCTCCAAGTTGGTTTTTTAATATAAAATATGACAGTTTAAACATAAAATCAATATATAAAAGATTTGGAAGTGGTATGAAACTTAAAACGTTTCCATTGTTAAATTTTTTTGAATATATAAGATATAGATATTTTAATAGTGTCAAAGTAATATCTATTTTAAATTATGTTTCCTATAAAAAAGAAGAAGCTATTGATATTTTAAAAAATAAATTAGATTGGCGTGATTATGGAGGGAAACATGGTGAATCAAAAATAACACAGTTTTATCAATCTTATATTTTACCGACTAAATATAATGTGGATAAACGACGTGCATTTCTTTCTTGCTTGATTTCTTCTGGTCAAATTTCTCGTGATGAAGCCCTAGAAAAAGTAACTAAAGAATTGTATTCGCGCGAAAAACTAAAAGAAGATAAGGATTTTTTTCTTAAAAAAATGGGGTTTTCTGAAACTGTATTTGAAGAAATCATGGATCTCAAGAAAAAATCGCATTATGATTATCCTTCTTATGATTATTGGCACAAAAAAATAGTAGCATTTGGCAAAAAAATTATAAATTTGTTCAGTAAATAAGTTTTTTGTTTTTGATATATTTAAGATATAAGACATGAAAAAAAACAGAAAGAAAATTGCATACTTAGGACATGGCCTATATTATGGGGGTGCGACCACGAGTTTGTATCTTCTTATAAAATCTATAGATAACAATGAATATGAAAAAAATCTTTATATTACTTCCTGTAAATCAGAACAAATGAAAAAGGATTTTCTTAAACATTGTGAGAAGATAGAGCTGATTAAAATGCCTCATATATATAACGATCAGGCAGGAGGAAGAACTTCTCTTTTGAGTTTTTATCTTAAAAAATTGTACAAACCTAAGGCTCTTGTTGGGCTTTTAAAAAAAGAAGAAATAGATATTTTACATGTTAACAGCAGTGTTTTTCCTCATGTTCATAAATTTATTAAGAAACATTCCAATATAAAAATTGTTACACATGTTAGAGAAATGATTCCAAAATATGGCTTTGGAATAGTTCAGAAATATATGATAAATCAAATCATGAAATATTCCGATGCTATTATTACAATTAGTGATAATGAAGCCCAAAATTTTATCGGGCATCCGAACCTTCATATTATTCCTAATCCCTTTGATTTTTCTAAGATCGATAAAATACAAAGTACGTTTAGGGAAGATAATCAGATTAAAAATGAAACTGTTCTTGTTGGTATGATGGGACAATTTCATAAATCAAAAGGGCATTTTGATTTTTTAAAAGCTTTGAAAATAATAATTGATAGAAAAGAGACAAAATATCCTTTTTTATTTGTACTATTGGGTATTTATCCTCAATTGCCAATATGGAAGAGAGTTGTAAAGAGGCTTGTTTTTAGAAGTAATTATAGACAAGAAGTGTTAAAATATATTAAAGATAATAATATTGGAGAACATGTAATGATGGTACCTTATTCATATGAAGTATTTAATATTCTTGAAGCTATAGATATTATTGTTAGACCTTCTTTGGCAGGAGACCCTTGGGGACGGGATATCATTGAATCAATGGCTTGCTCTAAACCAATTGTTGCAACAGGAACATCAGATTTTTTTATCAAAGATGGTTTGTCCGGGTATCTTATTCCTTCGGGGCATCCTGAGAAGATTGCAGAAAAAGTTATTGATCTGATTAATGATTCAAGTTTGAGAAATGATTTAGGTAAACAAGGTTATCTAAAAGTACGTGCAATGTGTGACATAAGTGAATATGGGGTAAAAATTGCACAGATATATAAAAGTTTACTAAATAATAAGGAGTTACTAATTACATGAACATTAATCCAATTAAGGAAAAATTTGATACTCAATGGGCATCCCAGGATATCGAAAAACATATCAAAGATTGCCCATCTACTGAAATATTTTCAATATTTGAAAAATATATTAAAAAAGGAATGAAAATACTGGAGTCCGGTTGCGGTTCTGGCAAATGGGTATTCTATTTCCACAGAAAGGGATATGATATTACCGGATTAGATTGGAGTCAACAGACTGTTGACAGAATTAAAACATACGATGGAAATATTAAAATAATTCAAGGTGATGCTCGGGACACAAAAATAAACGATGAAGAATATGATATGATTTTATCCTTAGGAACAGTAGAACATTCTGTTGATGGTCCGGAGTTGGCGCTGAAAGAAGCTTATCGAACACTTAAAAATGACGGAACGTTGATAATCACTGTTCCCATAGTAACCCCGGTACGGAAATTAGTTTACACAATAAAAAAACCTTTTCAGCTTATAAAATCTTTTATGTTAAAGCGAAAAAACGGAGATAAATTTAATGATTTGATAACACTCTTAAAAAAGCAGATAAATGGATTACAGCTTATGCACGGAATAAATGACAAAGGTTATTATTTTTTTGAATATAGAATTCCACTAAAAACGTTTGATAGATATGTGAGAAATGCGGGTTTTAAAGTTCTTGAAATCTTTCCGGCCTTCAAGACTGATGCAGTTTTTCATGACATTACTCCTTTTGGTGGTAAATGGGATTATGAAAATGGTCGTGCAGAGTTAAGTTTGCTTGCAAGAATCTTATTAAAACTATTTCCTAATTTGTTTTATCATATGATTGTTTGTGTTTGCCAAAAACGCATGGATTAGTTAGCAAATATTATAAAGGGGATTAATTTGAAAATATTATTTGATGTTGAGTATCCGTTTGCTTGGGCGCATGGGGGAGAGCAGGTTCTGGTTGAGGGGTTAATGACGCATTTGCCTGAGTTGGGTGTTGAAGTGGAGCCTTTAAAATGGTGGGATGAAAAGCAGCATGGAGATATAATAAATATGTTTTATTTGCCAAGTAATGCTGCTAAATTTGCAAAGATAAAAGGCATTAAAATTGTTAGTTATGTTTATCTTGATGGATATACTTCTAAAGGGAAAAAAGAATTATTCGGCAGAAAATTGTTCATAAAAGCTTTTAATAGAGTATTTGCTAACTATGCAACCAGTCTAGGCTTTAAGTATCCCATTATTGCAGACGCTTATATTTATCCTTCAAACCCTGATAAACTAATGGGAAATTATCTTTTTAATGCGGAGTTAGATAAGTCTTATGTTATTTCGCATGGAATTGATGATAAATATTTTATAGAAAAGAACCTCCCTGTACGATCTAATTATTTAATCAGTATTAGTACAATTCATGAAAGGAAAAATAACGTTCTTTTAGGCAAAATAGCAAAGAAGTTAAATTTACCAATAATATTTCTTGGAAAACCATATGGGAAGAATGATCCTTATTATCTTGAATTTTTATCTCTTGTTGATAATAAAAATGTTATTTATAAAGGATTTGTAGGAGAAGCAGAAAAAATTGAATATTTGAAAAGAGCGAGAGGTTTTATTCTCTTGAGCAAGACAGAGTCTTTTAATTACGCAACTTTGGAGGCTTTTGCATTAGGGTGTCCGGTCTTTTTGCCTGATTTGGGATGGGCAAGGGGATTATATGATGGATATGCTGAATTTGGGGATTTAAAAGATATGAGTAAATTGCAATGCCAAATACAATCTTTTTATAATTGTCCTGATAGAATAAATAAAAAATATCTAGTACCCACATGGAAAGAAGTTAGCCAGGCATATCTTGATGTATATAAAAGTATTTTGTAGATAACAGAGTTTATCGAAAATTAGTCGGTTTAAGTTTGTTTGGAGGTGAATAATGGAAAAGTTTATACCAATTTCTAGACCCTCGATTACAAAAAAAGAAATTGAATATGTTAACAAAGCGATAAAATCAGGATGGGTATCCTCAAGTGGCGAATTTATAGATAAATTTGAAAATAATTTTGCTGAGTTTTGTGGGGTAAAGCATGCTTTAGCTGTATCTAATGGTACAACTGCATTGCATTTATCATTGATAGCTTACGGGATTAAACCTGGGGATGAAGTGATAATTCCTGATCTAACCTTTATTGCTACAGCCAATGCTATAACTTATACTGGCGCAAAAGTTGTAACTGTTGATATAGATGAAAATAACTTATGTATTGATCCAAAAAGCATAACAAGGGCTATAAACAAAAAGACTAAGGCTATCATTCCTGTTCACTTGTATGGTCATCCTGCAAATATGTCTGAGGTTATAAAAATTGCCAAGAAATATGATCTTTTAGTGATTGAGGATGCGGCTGAAGCGCATGGCGCCGAAATCAATACTAAAAAGGTTGGATCCATTGGAGATGCTGCGATATTTAGTTTTTATGGTAATAAAATAATAACTTCAGGTGAAGGTGGCATGATTACCACTAATGATAGTGTTTTTTATGAAAAGTCAAAAAACTTAAGAGATCATGCAATGAGCAAAAAGCAGAGATATTGGCATTGTATGATCGGATATAATTATCGCATTACCAATCTTCAGGCAGCATTAGGTTTTGCACAGCTTGAGAGGATTGATGAGTTGTTGGAATACAAAAGAGAAATATTTAAACTGTACCATGCACAATTATCCGGTCATGATAAATTAAAATTGAATTATACTTCTAAGTGGGCAAAAAATGTTTATTGGATGATTTCTCTTGAAATAGAAGGTTTTGTTAAAGATCAAAGAGATAAGCTTGTTTTGGAATTAAGAAAGAATGGGATAGATAGTAGACCTTATTTTTATCCTGTTTCTGATATGCCAATGTATGATAAGGCACATACCCCGATTACCCATAAAATATATCAGAGAGGAATAAATCTTCCTTCTTATCCAGGCCTGAAAAAATCTGAAATCAAATATATTTGTGAAAACATAAAATTAATATTAAAAACTAAATATAATGTTTAGTAATAAAAAATACAAAAGAATAGACAAACCTCCATTTGTAAGCATTATCACAGTTGTCTTAAACGGTGAAAAATATTTCGAGGAAACCATACAAAGCGTTATAAATCAAAATTATCCAAATATCGAATATATCATAATTGATGGAGGATCAACAGATAGTACATTAGATATAATCAAAAAATATGAAAAAAATATTGATTATTGGGTAAGTGAACCGGATCACGGATTATATGATGCAATAAATAAAGGAATAAGTGTTGCGAAAGGTGAAATAATTGCCTCTTTGCATTCTGATGATTTGTATTTTTATAATAATGTAGTGAAAAGAGTTGTTGATGAGTTTATGAAAGACAATGAGTTGTATTGGGTTTATGGTGATTTTTGTTCTATTGATGAAAATTCCAAAATAAAAAATATTTATAGAATCCCTAACTATAACTGGAAAATGCTATTATTTTCTAACTATTGTTATATTCCTCATCCAACAACATTCTTTAGGAAAGAAGTTTTTAATCAGGTGGGACATCTTGATGATAGATATAAACTATCTGCAGACTATGACTTTTTTTTGAGATTAGGGGATAGATATAAAGCTAAGAGATTAAAGTATCCGATAACAAAGTTTAGATTTCATAAAAAAAGATTGTCTGAATCTAAGGAAAAGCAGGCAATAGAAGAGAGGAAGCAGATTCAGGAGAAATATCGATTTTTTAAAAAAAAAGGCCATAGATTGTTTTATTCTTTGTTAATATTATTTAAGTTTAAACTGCTGAATTTAAAAGTGTATTTTTCTAGAATGAAGGATATTTTGTGCGTTTAGAATTTAAGGTGATTGTTAATTATATTATGGTTTTGACAATGTTTTTGGGGAGTTTTGTTCTATTGCGAGGGGCTTTTGACTTTTATCTATTTTATATAATATTTTTTGTTTTTTTAGTTATTGCTTTTTTGAATAGAGTAGAAATTATCAATACAACTTTTTTTGTTTTGTTTTCTGTTGTTTTTTTTCTTTCTATTATTAATATTTCTTTTAGCGGTTTTTCCGTTCTTCTTGTTTTGAAGCAGCTAGGAATCCTTTTTTCTGCATCAGCTTATTATCTGCTTATTAAAATAAATGATTATGATGTTGATTATCTCTTTCGTATATATTTAAATGTGGTTTTTTTTGTTTGTCTTTTAGGTCTGATTCAGGAATTTTCTTTTTTAATCAAATTCCGTTATGGATATGACTGGAGTTTTTTTATCCCTGGGAAGCGCGTTATTTATGGATTGTCCGGTCTTGTAAGAATAGATTCAATTATGCAAGAGCCTTCAGTTTTGTCAATTATACTGTCACCTGCAATGTTTGTTGCGTTGAATAATATTCTTACACGGAGTTCAATTTATATGAATTTCTTTAGAAGTATAATTATTTTGTCGACTTTTGTCTTGACATTTTCATCAACTGGTTATATGGGGTTGTTTTTTGCGTTGATTCTTATTTTATATAGAAATCGATTTTTTAGCTTGAAAAATAAACGGATTTTTTATTTGCCTATAGCGTTGATCTTAATTTCAATATTGGCTTCTAATTTTTATTCAAAAATTCCCGATTTTAAGAATAGGGTTGACGGAGTAACTTCATTATTGCAATCATCAAATATGTTGGTTGATGCAAGTGTCTTTATTTGGTATGCAAATTTTGGAGTTACCATAGAGTCATTAAAAAATACTCCATTATTTGGCACAGGACTTGGCACTTATCCTGAGGCTTTTGATAAATATGTTGAGCAATTTATCGGCCCTGAGATTTTTAAAAATAATAGGGATTTTTTGGTGCATGGCTGGGGCTTGTTTGTATCAAAAAATGATGCAAATTCAATGTTTTTAAGGTTATTAACAGAAACAGGGCTTTTTGGAGTAATCATTCTTCTTTATTTTTTGATTAAATTTTTTATTTTTCCAAAAAACAGTAGCAAAAAAACAGATAATAATTTTGATTATTATAATCGCATGTCAATCATCAATAATGGTATTTTTGTCCTGATTCTATTAAGGCTTATTAGGTATGGTAATTATTTTGTTGATGGAATGTTTTTCTTTATCTTTTTATATTATTTTTCTGGTAAAATTTATAAAGAAACTAAACGTCATGACTCATTGGGAGATAAAATATTATGTTCGGACGCTTTACAATCTTAAAACAGTGGCTTGATGGTAACAAAAATGGAGTTTCGTTTTTTGCATTACTTGAAAGAATCTTTGGTCTGCCATATGTGAGAAAAGCAAAAAAGGTCATTAAAAGCTTAAACATTAGAGAAAATGACATTGAAATATATTTTAATAATTTTGAAAAACCTTTTTATTACCCTAAAAACGCAAGCCTTAAAATGTTATATCAGGTAATTGCTGAACTGTTTTATCCAAATGATTGGCATTATTATGAGGTTGATGAAACAAAGGTTTCTAAGGAAGATATAGTTGTGGATTGTGGAGCTGCCGAAGGATTATTTGGCATGTTGATAGCTGACAGATGCAAAAGAGTTTATGCGATTGAACCATTACCTGAATTTATTGAATCCATGAGATTGAGCTTTAAAAATATTGACAATATTGTTCTTTTGCCTGTTGCTGTGTCTAATAAAACAGGGGAAGGGGTAATATCAAATAATGGGATTTTTTCATCTATAACTTTGTCAAAAGATAATAAAAATAACTTATCAAATCGAATATCTATTTCTACTATTGATAGTCTGTTTTTTGAAAAGGAGATTGATGTAAATTATTTAAAAGCGGATCTTGAAGGGTTTGAGCTTCAAATGCTTGAAGGGGCTGTTCGTACAATAGAGAAAAACAGACCAAAAATAGCAATTACAACTTATCATAAAAAAGAAGATGCAGAGATGATTTCATCCTTTCTCCTGAAAATAAATCCTGGATATAAAATATTGACAAAAGGGATAGAAGAAAAATGGGGGAAGCCTGTCATGCTACATGCTTGGAGTGATTAGAGATAAAATGAAAGTCTTAATGCAAAATCGAGTTGATGCTTTTTCCGCGCCTGGTGGAGATACCATCCAAATGAAAAAGACAAAAGAATTTTTGGAGAAGCTTGAGCTTTCTGTCGATATTTCTCTTGATCTTGAACCTAATCTTGATAAATATGATCTTGTCCATCTTTTTAATGTTACCAGAGTGCATGAAACCTATCTTCAATATATTAACGCGAGAAGGCAAAATAAGCCGATTGCTCTTTCTACTATTTATTCTGATTATAATGAACTTGATACCAAGGCTACATATGGAATCAAGGGAGTTATTTTAAAAAGATTCAATAAAGATAATAGGGAAAAAATAAAATGTATATATAGAACAATAATGGATTTTAGACAATTAAAAGCTATGTGGAAACAGTTGACGATGGGATTTATTGAGCAGCAAAAGAGTGTAATTATGGGAGCAGATATCATTTTACCCAATTCTTATATGGAACTTGAAAAAATCAAAGAAAAGTATGAAGAGATAAAAGATTTTGAAATAGTGCCTAATGCCGTAGATCTTATTTTTACAAAAAGAGATGATTCTTTTGTTGAAAAGTTTGGCGTAAAAGATTATATTCTGTGTGTTGCTAACTATATTGTCAGAAAAAATCAGTATGACCTTATAAAAGCAATTCAAGATACCGAAATCCCTTTGATTATGATTGGCAGTGTTGCCAATACTCATATAGGTTATTACAGAAGATTAAAACAGATGTGTGATCAAAATAAAGGGAAAATGTTTTTGCTTGATAAAACTACTCAGGAAGAACTTGTTTCAATTTATTGGGGAGCAAAAACAATTGTTTTGCCGAGTTGGGGAGAAACAACCGGTCTGTCTTGTTTGGAAGGAGCTTTGGCTGATTGCAATGTTGTAATAACCAATCGTGGATACACGAAAGAATATTTTCTTGATATGGCTTATTATTGTGATCCTTCTGATATATCTTCCATAAGAGATGCTGTTTTAAAAGCTTATAATGCCCCCTTAAACCCAAAGCTTAAAGAACATATCCTCAAAAATTATACGTGGGATAAGGCGGCAGCCTCTACACTAAAGGCTTATCAGCGTATATTGAAAAATAAAAATGAATAGTTCAGATATTTCTATAATTATATTAAATTATAACGGGTACCAAGATACTATTTATTGCATGGAATCGCTTTTTAAAATGGACTTTAGTGATTATAAAATAGTATTAGTGGATAATGGCTCTTTTAATGATTCAATCTTAAAAATAAAAGAATGGCTCAAACAGAACAGCGAATTTGAGGATAGGGTTGATATTATTGAAAATAAAGAGAATTTAGGTTTTGCCCGCGGGAATAATATAGGAATAAGGTTTGCTCTGTCAAAATATAAAAGTAAATATATATTAGCCTTAAATAATGATACGCTTGTTAGTCCTGATTTTCTCCCTTTATTGCTGGAAGTCTTTAATAATTCAAATGTTGCATTGGTTGGCCCTAAAATAATAGAAGATAATAAACGCCTTCATTGGCAGGGATATTTTTTAAAAAGGATTAATTTTTTTTCATACATTGCTTTTTTAACTCCTTTAAGGGAGATTTTTGTAAAGACTAAAATGGCGGTAGAACCTGTTTTGCAAAAAGGAGAAAAGCCTTTTAAAGTATATGCTATTCCGGGTTGTTGTATGTTGTTTAGTTCAGATATTCTTGCAAAAATAGGAATGTTTGATGAAAACACATTTTTAGGCTGGGAAGAGTGTATTATTGCAGAAAAATTATTAAAATATCAATATGCTACATATGTAGTTCCAAAAAGCGTGATTTTTCACAAAGTTACAAAGGATAGCGCATTGATACCGCTTCATAAAAGAAAAAAGAGCTATTTGGAGAGTGAAAGATATTTTCAGATTAATTATTTAAAAATGCCTCTGTATCAGCGGTTTCTTCTTTCTTTTTTCAGAGAAGTTTCTTTTTTTATGATGGCTGTTTTATATAAGATGATTTTTTCTTTGTTTTCGAGGAAAAAGGATTGGGAGTAAGTTAATGGTAGCGCAAGCTCAAGAGTATTATAAAAGTAAAGCGAATAATTATAAGTTGTTTTTATGCCCGGGAGGGGTACATCAATCTATTATTGATTTTGTGGGGAAAGAGAAGACTGTTTTGGATGTTGGTTGCGCGACAGGATATTTGGGCGCAGAACTTAAGAAAAACAACAACAAAGTTTTTGGCATAGAGATATCTGATGTTGCGGCACAAAGCGCAAAAAAGGTTCTTGATCATGTCATTATTGGAAATATAGAAGATATTGTTTTGCCTTATTCTGAAAAACAATTTGATGTAATTGTTTGTGCGGATGTTTTGGAACATCTTTTTCAGCCCATTAAGATATTAAAAAAACTTCATAAATATATTAAAGATGATGGGCTCTTAATAGTCTCTCTTCCGAATATTGCTCATTGGTCTATAAGGTTTAAGTTGTTGCTTGGAAGATTTAACTATGAAGAATCAGGATTATTAGATGACGGGCATATCAGGTTCTTTACTTTTAATAGTGCGGTGAGGATGATAATTAGTGCGGGATATAAGATAGAAAAATACGATGTTTTTATAAGTTTGCCTAAAGGATTAAATAAACTGGTCTATTATTTAAAAATGGATAAAATATTTAAGCGATTTTTCAAGGAAATGTTTGGGAATCAATTCCTGTTTTTGCTTAAAAAGGATAATTAATTATAAGATGGGAATAGCCAGACAGATTACTAGAAATTTTTTTTGGTTGTTTTTTAGTGAACTTGCAAGTGGAGTCCTTAGCTTGATCATTGTAATATATTTGGCCCGAGTTTTAGGGGTCAAAGCCTTTGGTCTACTCAACTTTGTTCAAGCTATATTTATATATCTTTTATTAATTGTCGATGCTGGATTTTCAACATATGGCACGAGAGAAACGGCCAAAGATAAAATAAAGATTGAACACTTGTCTATAAATATAGCATTGTTAAGAATTACTTGGGGAATAGTGGTTTATTTGTTGTCAATAATTATTGTTTTGCTGCTTCCCATGCCGTTTGAATTGAAAGTGCTGTTTGTAGTGACGTTTTTGCTTATTATTTCAAAGAATATATCGCCCGAATGGATTTTTCAAGGCATTGAAAAGTTTGAGTGTGTTGGATTGGAGAAGATCATAAATAGATTGTTGCTTATGTTATTTATTGTTTTATTTGTAAAAAGTGCGAACGATCTTATAAAAGTCCCTTTTCTTGAATTTGTAATCAGTATAACTGTTGCCTTGATTTTGATTCTGGCGCTCTTTTTGCGTTTTATTCCTTTTAAGGTTAATGAAATTAACGTTCACAAATGGAAACAATATTTTATTGAAGCGGCGCCTCTCGGGATTTCTTACATTTTACTCCAAGTATATTTTACTATAGACACTGTTATGTTAGGAATAATGCGTAATGTGGAAAGTGTGGGGTTGTATAATGCCGCCTATAAAATTATATTTGCTTTGCTTCTCTTTTCGACCGTTCTGGGTAAATCAATTTTTCCCGTTCTCTCGCGTTTATATAATAACAACATGGAAAAAATGAAGAGATTAGTTTCGGCAATATATAATTTCAATTTATTTTTGGGAATTCCTATTGCAATTGGAGGGATGATTTTAAGTGAATCAATAGTTTTGCTTGTTTTCGGTCATAAATATTATTCTGCCGCTTGGGTTTTTCGTATATTGATTTGGACGATATTAACCGTCTATACCAGTGTTCCTTTTACTTTTTCTTTGTTGGCTGCAGGACGGCAGAAAGAATATTTACATAGTATGGCGGCTGGCGCTTTTATTAATATATTATTAAACTTGTATTTAATTCCAAATTATGGATTTATTGGGGCAGCAGTTTCAACTATATTTACGGAAATAATTGTTTGGGGAATCATATTTTATTATTTTTCAAAAAATCTGTTTTTTATACCCCTACATCAAAATATCCTAAAATATCTTTTTTCAGCAATAATTATGGCGTTGTTCTTGTATTTTGTAGAAATCAACTTATTTATTAGCTTAATTTCAGGAATATTTATATACTTATCATTAAATATGCTACTTAAATCCATTAGTATAAATGGAATATTAGAGCTTTTCAAATTAACTGTGAGTGAATTAAAATAAAAACCATGAAAATCTTGCTGATAAATGCTATTAATCCATATTCTGGGATAGAAGGCCGATATCCTCCGTTGGGATTGGGATATTTAGTAAGTTATTTGAGGAAATGTTTTGGCAGTGATTTTTTAAAATTCAAAGTAATTGAGAAAGATGTTGAGACTGAGATAAATGAATTTCAGCCTGACATTGTTGGCATTACATCGGTAACCCAAAATTTTAACCTTGCAAAAAGGTATTCTAAAGTAGCCAAGTTAAAGAATATCCCTGTTATTGTTGGAGGAATCCATATTTCTATGCTACCTACCTCTCTTTCTGAAGATATGGATATAGGTGTAATAGGTGAAGCTGAAGATACGATTGTTGACCTAATTAAGGCATTTTTAAATAGAAATTCTTTTGTTGCAGATGAATTAAAAAAAATTCATGGAATTGTGTTTTGGGAGAATGGAAAATTAAATTTTACGGAAAAAAGAAAATTGATTGAGCCATTGGACAAGATTCCCTTTCCTTCCAGAGATTTGTTTAATATTGAAAAAAATACTTATGTATTTTCTTCTCGTGGATGTCCTTACCGATGCATATTTTGTGCCTCTTCCCGATATTGGGATAAAGTAAGATATTTTTCCGCTGAATATGTTGTAGAAGAGATTGATGAACTTGTTAATTTATATAAAGTTGAAATTGTCAATTTCTATGATGATCTTATGATGGCGAATAAAAAACGGCTTATAAATATTGTAGAATTATTGAAAAAAAAGCCTTATTATAGAAAGGTTAAATTTACTGCAAATGCAAGAGCAAATATTTTAACCGATGATATTGTTCATCTGTTAAAAGAGATGAATGTTTTTTCTGTTGGCATGGGATTGGAATCAGGTTCTAAAAGAGTGCTTAATTATCTAAAAGGAAATAGTGTTACACTCGAAGATAATATTAGAGCGATTAAATTACTTAAAAAATATAAAATTTCTCCAAATGCTTCTTTTGTTATCGGTTCACCTGATGAAACTGAGACAGAAATATTAGAAACACTAAATTTTATAAAAAAGAGCGGGTTGGATATTGCTGATGCTTATGTACTAACTCCTTTCCCAGGAACGCCAATTTGGGAAATAGCAAAAGAAAGAGGATTGGTTTCAGATGACATGGATTGGAGTCGTTTAAGTGTTTCTTATTATGAAAACCATAAAAAGGCTATCATTTTATCCAAAACCCTTTCTAACGACAGACTATTTAAATTATTTTTAAAATTTAGATTAATAAATATGTATTTGGTGTTAAAAAAGATATTATTGCATCCGTCCATTATGATAAGCGGCATCAAAAGATTAAAAAATATAATAAATAATTTTATTAAAAAATGAGAATATTATTTTTAAACTTGCCTTTTAAATATAAAATCAGCAGGGCCAGTCGCTGGCCCGAAAAGTCAAAGAGTGGAACGCTTTATTATCCATATTGGCTGGCATATGCTACAGGTGTTGCCAAACAGGCAGGGTTTGATATAAGTTTGATTGATGCTATTGCCAAAAATTTAAGCTTTAACCAAACTATACAGGAGATTGTTGCTACGCGGCCCGATCTTTTGGTTGCCGAATTATCGACCCCAACTGTTTCAAGCGATTTGGCTTTTTTTGCTTTATGCAGGGAGAATGGTTTTAAGGGGAAGATTGTTGTGGCAGGAAATCATGCTTCTGTTTTTACAAAAGAGCTTTTGGAGAAATCATCGGATATTGATTTTGTCGCTTTTGGTGAATATGACTATACAATCATTGATTTGGCCAAAAATTTTATTTCTCCTTATAAAGTACCCGGAATAGCCTGGAGAGAAAACGGAAAGATTGTTATAAATCAGCATAGGGCGTTTATTTGCAATCTTGACGACATTCCCTTTGTATCAAAAGTCTATAAAGAGTATTTAGATTTTAACGATTATTTTTATTCTTTAGCTCGTCATCCGATGATTCAGGTGTTAAGTTCAAGAGGATGTCCGTTTAACTGTTCTTTTTGTTTTACCCCTCAGACGGCAGGAGGCCATAGTTTCAGAACCAGAAGTGTTGATAATTTTGTTTATGAGTTGGAGTATATTTCACAAGAGCTTCCCCAGATTAAAGAGGTTTTTATCGAAGATGATACTTTTACTGTTGATAAAAAAAGAGTACAAGCGATATGTGAAGAAATTATTAGGAAAAAAATAAAATTGTGTTGGTCTGCCAATGTTAGAGCGGATGTTGATTATGAAACATTAAAACTTATGAAAAGCGCAGGTTGTAGGTTGGTGGTTGTCGGATATGAATCCGGCAATCAAAAAATATTAGACGGTGTAGAGAAAAAAATTACGTTGAAAGATAGCATTGATTTTGCCAATAATACTAAAAGAGTTGATTTGAAGGTTTTTGGTTGTTTTATGATCGGTTTGCCGGGAGAGACAAAAGATACGATCCATGAAACTTATGAATTTGCGAAGAAATTAGAACCGGATATGGTCTTTTTTCAGCAGGCAGTCCCTTTCCCCGGGACGAAATTTTATAACTTAGCAAAAGAAAATGGATTCCTTGTATCTGAGAATTTTGATAAATGGTTTAATACTCAGGGACAATTAACGACTTTGGTAAAGTATGAAAATTTATCGGCGGAATATTTGGAGAAAGTTAGAGATAAATTGATGATAAAGTATTATCTTTCTTTTAAATATATATTCAATACTTTGCTTAGAAACAGGGATATAAATGAGATGTATCGCGTTTTGCTTGGTGGAATGAACTATTTCTTGTATTTATTGGGAAGACGGATTCCTTTTTTTAATCGGAGAGATGAGAATGAAAGAGTATGATGAATCAACGGCTGTTGATTATGAAAATTTAAGGTCAGGGCATCTTTTGAGAAGGCGTTTTGAAGTTGTAAAGAATTTAATTTGCAAGATCAAAAACAATCAAGAGCTAAAAATTGCTGAGATCGGCTGTGGAACAGGCGCCTTAAGCTTTTTAATATCACAACATTTTGAAGATTGCAAAATTAAGGCTTTTGATATAAATAGAGGTTTTATAGAATATGCAGGCAAAAGCTATAAACGACCTAATTTAACTTTTAAGGTTTTTAACGCGGAGTTAGATAGAGAAGGAGACAAATTTGACCTTGTGATTTCAATAGATGTGTTGCATCATTTCAAAAATTTAGATATTGCAGTAAATAATATCGGCAATTTTCTTGATGTTGGAGGACGATGGATTATTATAGAGCCAAACATATTTAATTTTTATATTTATCTGTTTCAGTTGCTTGCAAAAAATGAAGGATTGTTTGTTCAATCAAAGGCCGAAAGAATATTATCCTATGATTTTAAATTGCTTGAAAAAAGATATGCGTTTATTATCCATTCTATTATCAAGCATCCTCCTAGATGGTTAATTGACATTGAGCAAAAGCTCGAAAATGTAAAATTTTTAGGCGGTTCGGTCTTTTATTTGTTAAGCAAAAAGTGAGTAATAAATTATGTTAAGGCGTAAAATCATTGAAGTGTATCTTAGGTTAAAACATGGTTTTAAAATAAGAAAACCGGTTTTTCTTTTACGTTTGTTTAAAAATTATATTTCTATTTTAGCGTTTAAAAAGAGGCCATTAAAATATATTGAGTTTATAGTTGATTATTCCTGCAATTTAAAATGTGAACACTGCTTTGCCGAAAAGCTTAAAAAGCCTGCTTACACAAAAAGAATGCAGGTTGAAGATTATAAGCGTGTTGCGAGTGAAGCCATGGAGCTTGGCGCAATAGACTTTGGGTTGCAGGGAGGGGAACCGTTTCTCTTTTTAGATCTAACGGAAAAAATTATAAAAGCATGCAGACCTTCAATGAACTTAATTGCCCTAACTACAAATGCTACATTAATTAATCAAAGCAATTTAAAAAGATTAAGAGCTTTTGGTCTTGATAATCTTGCCATAAGTTTGGATAGCGGCATAGCAGAAGAACATGATAGATTTCGCAATGCGAAAGGTACTTATGATAAAGTTATAGACGCTATTTTACTCGCGGAAAGTTTGGGGATAGGAGTCATAGTAAATACAACCCTTTCTCACGATAATATCAGATCAGAAGGTTTTTTACGACTTATTGACTTTGCATCAACTAAAAAGATTTTGCTTAATACTATATTGGCTGCCCCTTCAGGCAAATGGGACGCAAAAGAAGATTTGTTGTTAACTCAAGAAGATTTAAGATATCTTGGGAAATTAAGGGAAAAGCATGGTTTCTTAAGAAGAGATGTCGACTCAAATTATGTAGAATGGGGGTGTGGAGCTGTTAAAGAGGCTTTATATATTACCCCTTATGGTGATGTACTGGCTTGTCCTTTTATACATATTTCTTTAGGAAATATTTTCAATGAGCCGCTTAGGGTAATTCGTGAAAGAGCTTTGGAGATAAATTATTTTAGTACTTACCATAAAAAGTGTTTAGCGGGAGAAGATAGAGAGTTTATTGAAAAACATATGAGCAGGACTTTTAATCAGCTAAATCTCCCTATAGGTTTTGAAAAAGGATTTAAATAGAATGAAAATTTTATTAGTTATGTCTCCAATGTTGAGGCATGATACGCATCTTTTGTCGGATAAGGATAATGATATTCCAATCGGTTTGTGTTATATAGCATCTGTTCTAAAAAATGCCGGCCATGAGGTTGCAATATTAGACGGGCAGATTACTCCCTGCATTGAAGAAAAGATGATTTCACTTATTAAAACTGAGGTTTATGAAGCTGTTGGTTTTAGCGCTGTGGCTCAAACCGCGCTTGGAACCATTAGGCTTTCAGAACTGGTAAAAAAACATAATCCTGATATATTAACAATAATTGGGGGGGTGCATCCGACAGTAACAGGAAAAGAAGTATTAATTCAAATGCCATCCATTGATATTGCTGTGGTGGGGGAAGGGGAAATAACTATTCTGGAATTAATTGATTGTTTCAAAAATAAAAGGGATTTTAAAAGTATCGATGGAATTATTTACAGAAGGGGAGACGACTTAATTCAGACAAAACCGAGGGCTTTGGTACAAAATTTAGATGAAATTCCTTTTCCTGAATATAGTTTAATTGACATAGAAAAATATACACCCCCGCCGGGCCTGTTTTTTAAAAAACCGATTGCCGGTTTGATTACTGCCCGAGGGTGTCTTTTTAACTGTAATTTTTGTGCTGATCGTGTAATTTGGCAGGGGAAATGCCGATTAAGAAGCGCCCAATCGATCGTAAATGAGATAACACTTTTGGTTGAGAAATATGGGGTTAAAGAGATCAAGTTTTTTGATAGTACGTTTACTATTAATAGAAAACGGACACAGGACATTTGTAACCTGCTAATTGAAAAAGATCTTAATATTGTTTGGCGTTGTTCCTCAAGAGTTGATACTATCGATCCTGAAATGCTTAAGTTAATGAAGAAAAGCGGTTGCGAAAGTATTTCATTTGGAATTGAGTCAGGAGATGAAGAGATTTTAAGGAAGATGAATAAACAGATAACAGTTGAGGCTGTGAAAAAAGCTGTTAAATGGGCAAATGATGCTGGTATGGAGGTAAAAGGTTTTTTCCTTTTGAATTATCCTGGAGATACTGTTGAATCTACGGAAAAGACGATAAAACTTTCTCGTGAACTTGATCTTGATTTTGCCGGGTTTAATCTTATATTCCCATCACCTGGAACCCATGTAAGACGTCAAATTGAAGATCACTATGAAATAAATCAAAAAGCCTGGGATAATCTAAATACTCCGATCGGCAATGAGGTATATTTTTACCAAAAGCAACTTCCTCCCGGATATATTATGTCTGTTTATAAAAAAGCAATTCGAGGGTTTTATTTCAGACCTAAAACTATTTTTCGTGCAATAAAGAGGATCAGGAACATTGAAATGCTAAAAAGTTATTTTGCCGGATTTATAAGATTGTTAAAAATTAAGGCAAACGATAGGAAATAAGATGAACAATTCTGTCACTGTTTTTGTTGCGGTTAAGAATAAGGCTGATGTTATAGATAAATGTCTCGATTCTCTTCTTTGTGCCGACTGGCCTTACAAAGAAATACTGGTAGTTGATAATATGTCTATCGATGGTTCTTATGAGAAACTTTTAAAATATAAGAATAAAATAAATTTACACAGAATGGAGGGAGGAGTAAGCAAACTATTTAACTTGGCATTGGAAAATTCAAAAAACGAGTATTTTATTTGTACCGATGCTGATTGCGTTGTTGATAAAAATTGGATTAAAACCTTGATAGCTCCTTTTTCCTATGATCAGGATATAATAGCAACTGCCGGCTTTTGCGGAACGCCTCGAAGCGCAAATTTACTGCAAAAACTTATCGGACTTGAGCTTGAAAACAGATATCATAAGTTTAAAAGATATATTGAAAGAGCTCCTACCATGAATCTTTGCTTAAAAAGTGAAATTGCAAAGAAGGTAAAGTTTGATGAGGATTTTATCTATCAAGCTTTTGAGGTTGATTTCTGTTATCGTTTAACAAAGCATGGTAGAATATTATATGTTCCAGAAGCAATTATTTTGCATTATCACAGAAGTAATATCTTTTCGTATATAAAACAACAAAAAGATCAGGCAAAATGGGGATGGAAATTGTTTATTAAACATGGACGAAAAGCTATGGCTGATCAGATAACAAATTTTAGCATGAGCCTCCAGATTTTACTTTTTGGATTAGGTTTTTTATTTTTTTTGTTTTCATTTTTGACCGGTTATTTTTATTTTTTATCGCTTTTGGTTTTAACGTTTTTAATAGTAATATATATAAAAAATATTTTGGAAATAAAACCTCCGATATTTTACTTTCCTCTTTTTTTGGCTTTGTTTTTTATCAGAACTTTTAGCTGGGCCGTTGGTTCTATTGAAGGAGTTTTTCATTTCTCTATAAGAGGGAAATTAACATGAAAAAAGCTTTAATTATTATTCCTGCTTATAACGAAGAAAAAAACATAGAAGACGTTATAAAAAAAATAAGGCAATTATCCGTGAATATTGTTTTGGATATAGTAGTTGTTTGTGATGGCCCCGAAGATAATACGGTTAAAATCGTATCATCTTTGAATGTGCCGATTATTGCCCATCCTATTAATCTTGGGGTTGGGGCTGCAATTCAAGCTGGGTTTAAGTATGCAAACATCAAAGATTTTGACATGGCAGTGGTTGTTGATGGAGATGGACAGCATGATCCCAATGAGATATTGAAATTCATAAAGGCTATGGAAGATAGTTCTATAGATGTTGTAATAGGTTCCAGGTTTTTATCAAAGGATAAAGTTCAAACACACTGGGCACGAAAAATCGGGATAAAAATATTTTCTGTTCTTGTCTCTTTATTGGGGAAATGCAAGATAACCGATGTAACATCAGGTTTCAGGGCTTTTAATAGAAGAACTATTGCTTTATTATCAAAAGAGATGCCGGCTGATTTTCCGGATGCCGATTTGATATTGTTTTTAGCTTTGTCAAAGTATAAAATAGTGGAAATTCCTATAAGTTCCCGAGAGAGGCAACATGGGGAATCGATGTATTCTCTTTTAACTTCGATTTATTATCCGTTTAAGCTTTTTGTCTCTATTTTGGCGGTTGCGTTAAGATTTTTCTTCGAAAAGGAAGGTGTAAATTAGTGTCTTTTCACTCGCAGATAGCCATCTTGATTTTTGTATTTTCAATTTTAATATTTATCTTTGAGCTTTTGAGGCGGCGTAAAATAAGTGAGGCAGTCACTTTATGGTGGATATCTATCGGTTTAATTATTATACTTTTAACTTTTTCTAAAAGACTGTTGCTTTATCTTACGCTTTTTTTGGGATTATCTTTGCCAATGACGACTTTAGTTTTATTAAGTTTCTTTTTTGTTTTGTTGATGATGATATACTTTTCGATGAAGATATCGATTTTGTCTTATCAGGTTAAAGAACTTGCTCAATATATCGCTCTTTTAAAAAATGAATATGATTTAAAAAACAATGATTTTAAAAATAATGATAGGAATTAGTAAATAGGTAAAACTTATGCTTGAAAGATTATTTACAAAAAACGGAGCGCTTATATTCTTAATATTTTTGATGGCTATATCTTTAAGAATAACAGGCCCGTACTTTCAGGTTACCCATTTTTTTCACAGGCAATTTTTTATTTCCGGATCTGAATTGTATGGTTATTATAAGTCAGATGAATTAATATATAATTTTACTGCTAAATCGATCCTTGAAGGAAGAGGTTTTAGTCTTAATGTTCCCGAGATTCTTGATGAACAAAAGACTTCTTATGATGATGATATGATTGATTTTTTTAGGGATGTTTATTGTTCAAGAGGCGTGCAAAATATAAATGATCAAAAATACTGGCACCATAATCTAATACCCCCTCTTTATCCCTCCTTTCTGGCGTTTTTTTATTTTGTTTTTGGCGTTGGGACATTATCTTATTTTATCCCTCAGCTTATATTAGGCGCGCTAACCTGTTTGTTGGTCTATTTTCTTGCAAAAGAAATGTTTGACGAAAAGATTGCGATATTGGCTGCGTTTGCGACTTCAGTTTATCCTGAACTTGTTTTTTGGACATATTCAATTCGACCTGAAATATTATATATTTTCCTTTTGATTGTTGGTTTTTTACTAATTATAAAAGGGAATAAATATAATAATATTTATCTGATTTTTGGTGGGGGGGTGATATTAGGGCTTGCTTGTTTAACACGAGTGACGCTTTTGATGTTTTTCCCTTTTTTGATTGTGTGGCAATTTTGGATTGCCAAAGGCAAAATGAGATTCAAGTTCTCGGCAATATTACTTATTTCAATATTGTTAGTTTTGCTTCCCTGGGCTGTTCGTAACTATATTGTTTTTAATGAATTTACTTTTTTTACAAGTGAGGTTAGTGTGATTTTAGTTGATCATATGTCTTTGACAGAGATAAAAAATTCCCGTTCCCCTTATGCTTTTTTATCCCAGTTTTATAATTATTTTGTAAATGATGCGGGTGGATATTTTTCTCATAGTATAAAACGGCTTATTACATATTTAAGCCCTTATACCTCTGGGATGGACAAATTTGCCAAAATATATAAGTTTATTAGCTGGTTGATTATTTTCCCTGCCGGATTTATAGGGATAGTATTATCTATATTTAATTCCTGGCGAAAATATAGTTTGTTAATATTATTTATTTTTTATTATATAGTGATACATGCAGCAACTTGTGTTGATATTGGTTTAGTATATAGATATCCGCTTATTCCTTTTATGGCTATATTTGCTTTTTATGCTTATCAGCAATTATTTTTATTATATGTAAATCGCAATAAAGGAACTGTTTAAATGGATCAACCAACTGTTTCTATAATTTTAGTTAATCATAATGCGAAAGAGATGACTCGAAATTGCATTCAGTCTATCTATGATCAGACAAAAACAACTTCTTTTGAGATAATATTAGTTGACAATAATTCTACGGATGGGACAAAACAATTAATTGAAAGTAAGTTTCCTCAAGTTAAACTTATTGAAAACAGACAAAACAAAGGATTTTCATATGCAAACAACCAGGCGATTTCTTCTGCGAGCGGTAAATATCTGTTGTTGTTAAATAATGATACTGTGGTAAAAAATGAGGCTATAGAGAAAATGATAGAGCATATGGAAGAGAGCCCAAATATTGGTGTTTTAACATGTAAAATAATTGAACCTGATGGTAAGCTCCAGCGAAATTGCCGCGCTTTTCCTGTTTCTCCCTTTGATACTTTTTTTGGCAGGGCATCACTTATTAGTCGAATCTTTCCAAATAACGTTTTTACCAGGAAAAATACGATGACAAATTGGGATTATAACTCAGTAAAACGTGTTGATTGGGTTTCCGGCGCGGTAATGCTTATAAGAAAAAAAGTTATAGATAATGTTGGAAAATTGGATGATAATTATTATATTTATTGGGAAGATACTGATTATTGCAAAAGAGTAAACGATGCCGGTTGGGAAATTTGGTTTATTCCTGATGGTGAGATTATTCATTTCTCGGGGAAGGGGGGAGGGACTCGTTCATTAAAATTGAAGTTTTTGACTTTATATCACATGCACAAATCCGCATATTATTATTTTTTAAAACATTTATATAAAAACATCTTCCATCCAATGGCAATAATTACTTACGTTGGAATGATATTACTTGTTATTAATAAAGGCATCTTGGAAATCATAAAACATTTTAACCCCGATTATCCTAAGCGGGGTTCAGAACAAAAATAACTTTAATTACTTGACTTTTGTTTTGCAACATTTTCCTGCCTTTCTCTTTTGTGTATCACAGACAACAGCCCTCACCCAACATTCAGACAAAAGAAAACTTTTTCTATTATATTTTGCCTTAAAGCATCATACTCTTTCTTCTTCAAAT
>MEUA01000004.1 GCA_001771505.1 candidate division WOR-1 bacterium RIFOXYB2_FULL_36_35 | reverse complement strand
CCGCAACCAAAAGTATCCTCTTTTGTCCTGCTTTAAGAATTGCCTCCGTCTCTTGTTTTATTTGAAGCATTGAAAGAAAACATCTATCAACTTCTTTGTTTGTCGATCTAAACGCGCAGTACAAACAATCGTTCTTACATAGATTAGAAATATAAAGGGGGGCAAAAATGACAAGGCGATTGCCATATATCTCTTCTTTAACTTTTTTGGCCGCTAGAAAAAGCTCTTCCAATGTCTCTGTATCAGAAACAGAAAGGAGAGCGGCAGTCTCTTTTAAAGAGAGCCTTCGTTTGTCCAAAGATTTTTGAACGATATCGCGAATCCATTTTTTATCAGGCTCTTTTTCTTTTAATAAAGCATTTATTTTGTTGCCGTTTATCATTTTTTACTAATCAACAGTTTTATGTAATTCCGGCAAAAGCCGAAATCTAATCATAAATACTGGATACTGGCTTACGCCAGTATGACACAAAACTATCCACCTATTCCCAAGTCAGTCGGAGCCCTTCCAAGCCCCCTTAGTATCATTAATGTTTCGTCAATTTGATTTTGTATCGATTCTCCCGCATGAGCACGATTAGGATATATCGTATAATCCTTTGCAAATTCTTCCGGTGTTACATTTAACATAACAGAATTGGCTCCAGCAAGCAAACCCTCTTCCCTTGCCTTTTTATGCAAAGTTTCAAATCCCGTAGTTACAAGTATCTTTGCATCACGGCCTCCTACAAGCCTGCAAACGGCAAGTGCTTTTAAGACTTTTTTGATGTCTGGAGCTTTTTCATCTTTTAAGGGAGTCGCGGGATGAGGCAGAAACGGACCAAACGAATACATCTCCGTATTTAATTCTTTGGCAAGAAAGATATCATTTAAAATGTCTTCATCTGTCTGTCCGGGCAATCCAATTAACCCTCCCGTAATTATCAAATACCCCAATCGATATGCTTCTTTTAGATGCGCAATCCGCGTATCAATAGATTTTAGATTCTGGCTTTCGCCAGAATGACAAGAATGCAGTTTCTCATATAATTTAGTATTGCTGGTTTCAAAACGCATAAGGAGCCCTCGAGCGCCGGCATCATAGAGCTTTTTTAAGCCATCGAGTCCTACTTCACCAAAACTTACAAAGATTAAAACGGCAAAGCGCGATTTTATCTCTTTTATAATTCCGCAAAGATCATCTATTGAATAATAAGGATCTTCACCCGATTGAAGGACAAGAGCTTTAAAGCCGTGTGTTTCAATCGCAACTCCTGCTGCGTTTACAATCTCATCTTTAGTCATTCGATAACGTTGTAGTTTTCTGTTATGGCTTGAAATACCGCAGTAAGCACAACGTTGAGAGCAGTAGTTTGAAAATTCGATTATCCCATGAACACAACAGGAATTACCAAGATTTTTTTGGCGAAGAAAGTTGGCCGTTTTAAACAAGAGCGCCAATTCTTTATCTTTTTCCAGATTCAGTAAATAAAGAAGATTATCTCTCTTTAAAATCTCACCTTCAAGAACCCTATCAAGGGTGTTGGCAAGTCTTTTGTCGATTCCCGTCTTTTCAAGGTCGAGGCGAGAAAGGCGCAGGTCTAATTCCTGAAGTTCAAAAAAAGTTTCTTTCCATGTAGAGAGGATCGACAACGCTTCATCTTGCGGAATATTTTTTATGATGTAACCGCCCTGTGCGTAGACATAATCGCCGATTTTTAAATCATCAATCTCGTTAATAGCCTTTTTTTGCTCACCAAAATATTCGACAGTGGCAATCTTATCTTTTATATCTATTACTTTCCCGGGTATTGCATAACACATAATTAAATACCAATTCCCCAGATCCCAAATCTCCAGATTCTTATTTTATGTCATTCTGGCGAAAGCCAGAATCTAGGCTAAAAAACTAGATTCTGAATCAAGTTCAGAATGACACGATCAAACTATTCACAATCTATTGACAACAATCGCAATTCCCTTGCCTGTGAAGACTCAATTGAAATGTCAGCCCCTTCGACCATCGTTCCTTTACTATTTTCTGCAAAGAAGTGTTTGAGGATTTCCGGGTTGATTTCCGTAAATTCCCCCATCCTCAAATAAACTTTTGTCACCTTTTTTGCTTTATTTTCCTCCGCCGCCTTTAACACATCTGCCAATAAATCTTTTAATAAATGGATTTCATGCATGATATTATCTCCTTCGCTGTCTTTTTCACAGCATCCGACAATCCATTCCCCAATTCAATATTTTGGGGCTGGATACCTAAAAAGAATACTTCGGCTCCCGTATCTTCTTCTAGAATCTTTGCAATAACGGGCAAAGGAAAAGTATGAGTACTCAATGTCGTTTGAGGGATATTCTCCTTTTCAATAATACGAGCCTCGCCTGCTTCTCCCCCAAAATCGGCCGCATCTATTATTATAACTTTAGAAGGCGCAAGCTTAACCGCTTCATCAATTATATTCTCAGGTTTATCAAATGCGTTTAAAAGATAAAATCTCGGTTTAGAATCCAAAAAACCTTTTTCTGCTGTCCTCTCATATATATACGGGCCAACTCCATCATCGCCCCGCAAATCATTGCCGACCGTTATTAAAAGGGTTAGTCCCTTGTTGCTTTTTGAGAAAAGATCCTTAATTTCAGCGGTTAATAAATTTGACATTCAAAAAGTGGGCGGAGCATGAAATACAAGGATCATAAGCTCTGACAAGCATCTCAAGCATAAGAGTTATATCGGAATCGCTTTTATCTAAAATTTCGGGAACAAGCTTTCGCATATCATGCTCAATATTATTTAAGTTTTGTCCCGTCGGAATAATACAATTTGCCTTCGTAATAATCCCTTTATCATCAACTTCGTAATCGTGGAACAGAAGCCCTCGAGGAACTTCTACCGCTCCGATCCCATTCCCTGCTTTCACGGGAATCGTCCCCTTCTCATTTAAACCGACGACAACTTCTTCGTCATAATTAATTCCATTCTTTTTAAAACCTTCGAGTATCCTGATTCCTTCCTCCAAGGAATGAACACACTCAACAAGTTGAGCAGCCGTATTTAAATACGGACCTATAGCTTTTGATTTTAGACCAATGGCAGATGCTACCTCTTTTGCTTTTGGATGAAGTTTATTGGAATTCAAGTTAAATCTTGCCAATGCGCCAACAGCATAAGAGTCTCTGTTCCATTTTGTATGTTTTGCCGATGAATGAGGAACAATAAACTCATTAGTAACCGATTTGTAATCTTTTTTGTTAACACTCTTTCCATCCGTTGAACCAATATCTCCAATAAGCATCGGATATTCGTCATCGTCAGATACAAGCGCCACATACTCGGTATCCCTTTCAAAATGAGGCAATGTCAAAGTTGTGGCAAGTTCAACTGTCTTATCCATATCTTTTCTAAGCAAGTATAAATGATCGAGCATCGCATCCAAATCTTTTTCTTTTGGAAGCTTTGTAAATCCTCCGACTATTGACGAAATCGGATGGACATGACGTCCGACTAAAATATCGCAAACATCATTACAAACTTTTTTCATACGAAGAGCACGACGGACAACTTCGTTGTGAGAATCGATAAGCGGAACAAAGCTTTTTACTCCCAAAAGATCTGGAGCAACCAAAAGATATATATGAAGAATATGACTGTCCAGATTTTCCATATGCAGTAAAAATTTTCTAAGTTCCGTTGTCTGTTTAGAAGGAATAAATCCTATCGCATCTTCAGCTGCTTGAATTGACGCTAAAGTGTGACCACAAGAGCATATCCCACATATCCTACATGTAATATGCTGTGCTTCAAAAATAGAACGCCCTTTTATCATCCCCTCAAAAAAGCGCGGAGATTCAACTATTTGGAGCTGGCAGGTTTCAAGTTTTCCCTCTTTCACGTTAACAACTATATTTCCATGCCCTTCAACACGAGTTAAATATTCCACATTTATACTAATATTTCTACTCACTTTTATCATTCTCCCTGCATTTGTTGTACATATTCATTTTGTTAACTACCATATCCATAGGGATTTTGTATTTTGCAATAACATCTTTTGCCCCATTTTCATTGGGGTTGGAAACCATCCCGCGGCAACCGTAACAAATATTCCCGTTATTTATACACCATGAATTACAACCGGCTCTTGTGACAGGCCCAAAACAGGTTACCCCTTTATCATACATACATACATTTTCGTTTAACTTGCACTCAACACACACGGCATAATCCGGCACGTAATAAGGTATTCCGGCAAGAGCCGCCTTTAACACTTTTACAAATTCAGGGATATAAACAGGACAGCCGGTAACAATATAATCAACTTTCACCGTTTGAGGAACTGATTTTGTCGGGATTGAATCAAAATAGTTAAATCTGTCGCCATAAACTTCTTTGCGGATATCTTCAAGTTTGAAATTGTTTTTCATCCCATTTACGCCGCCGATTGTAGCACAGGATCCGTAAGCTATTAAGACATTTGACCTCTCCCTTATTTTTTTAAGCCTCTCTTCTGCATGTTTATCAGTAATACTCCCTTCAATAATTGCAATATCATAGCTTTGATCCCACTTTTCAGACATAACTTCACGGAATTCAACAACATCAATTAAACCTAAAACATCAAGAAGAAGCTCTCCCATATTGGCAACTTGGAGTTGGCATCCTTCACAACAGGCAAAATCAAAAAAAGCTACTTTTGGTTTTTTACTCATTCTATATAGCCTCTCTCAAATGTTTTATCTGATCATAACTAAAAACAGGCCCGTCCTGACAGCAATAAACATTGTCTATTTGACAGTGTCCGCACTTGCCAAGACCGCATTTCATATGTCTTTCAAGCGACACAATTATTTGAGAATCAGGTATCCCTTTTGCAATAAGCTCTGCGATAACAAACTTGTACATAACAGGAGGCCCTACAATAACAGCAAAAGTCCTTGACGGATCGGCATCAACCTTTGGTATAAGCAAGGTAATAAGTCCAACATTTCCTTTCCAGTCAGGATCGCTTTTATCAATAGTACACAAAAAGTTTATATCAAGCCTTTCATCCCACATTTTTATTTCATCGCCAAAAAGCATATTTTGAGGCGTTTTACAACCAAGCAAAACACTCACTTTTCCAAAATCTCTTCTGTTGTCTATAACATAATTTATAAGCGATCGCAGAGGAACTATCCCAATTCCCCCCGCAATTAAAATAAGATCATTCCCCTCCAATCTTCTAAGAGGAAACCCTTTACCAAAAGGGCCTCGAATGCCTATATGCGCCCCTGCTTCAAGCTTGTTAAGCACCGCGGTCAGTTTGCCAACTTCCCTAACACATATCTCAAATGAACCCTCTTTTGTGGGAGAAGAAGACAATGAGAGAGGAGCCTCTCCAACGCCAAAGATTGAAACTTCAACAAACTGGCCAGGATCATGCCCAAGCTCTTCTCCGTTTAAAAGGGTTATTTCAAAAAGTTTTTCCTTAGAAGTCATTTTCTTTGTTCTAATAATTTTTGCTTTTTTTATTTCGTATTCAGAACTTTCAAGTATCTGTTTTGTCATTATTTATTTTCCTCTTTAAGAAAAGATAAGGTCTCTTTTAAATTTATTTGCGCCATACAAGTCCTGCTACATCGCCCGCATCCTGTACAGAAAAATTTTGAATATTTTGTAAGCGGATATTTAAACTTTCTATAATATCTATGTCTCTGCCTCCATCCCCTCTTCTCCCTGAAACTTTCACCGCCTGCAACCTTGGCAAAAGGCTCGTTCTGGCACGAATCCCATGCCCGATATCTCCTCCCTGTCTTAAGGTCGAAATTTGGTTCATCTACAACATCAAAACAATAACAGGTGGGGCAAACATTGGTGCAGTTTCCACAAGCCAAACATCTATTATCTAAATCGTCCCAGACTTTGCTTTTAAAACTCTTATCAAAAAGGTTTTCTATCTCTTTTTTATCAAGACCGACTTCATTTTTAAATATCTTCTTTTTCTTTTCTCTTAATTCTTTCAAAGCTTTTAAATGTTCTGGCTGTACATCAGTAAAAAGTCCCGTTTTTGTGACAAGATCATCTCCAAGTTGCGTGTGAATCGCAACTATAAAATAATCGCCAAGATCGGTAAAGAATAAATCGTAGCCTCCGTCCGGAAGATGATTTCCCATCATTGTACAACTCGCATATTCATCACAATATTCATTGCATTCAATTCCAATAATCGCGGCTTTGCTCTTTTTTATCAGGTAATTGGCATCTTTGGGCTTTTCGGCAAAGACCATGTTTAAACATTGAATTCCAGCCAAGTCACAAGTATGGACACCAAAAATAACCATTGCACAGCTTTCAACAACAGCTCTCGCCTTTTCTGAGGTTATATCATACTCCACAAGGGTTTCATATTGAGGCATAAAATACTTTTTGGGAGGCAGAATAGTAGGAATATATTTTAGAGAAATGTTTTTAGCGTCTGTGACTTCTTCAAATACAAAACTTTTATAGCCCTTTGACACAGGAGCCAAAACCTTTTGCTCTTTTGCCAACGCCACAATAAAACCATTTAAGTTATTTTTGTTTAATATTTTATTTTTCAACTTAATCTATCTTACTAATACAAAATTGAACTATATGCTTTTGCTTAATATTTTAGCACAATTTCTAGTTTTCCAATGGATATTTTATTGTAAAAGATCAGTGTTGCCAAATGGGATTGTTGCGTAATGACAGTTTTTGCGATTTGTCATCCCCGCGAAAGCGGAGATCCATCTTGTTTTCTGAGAAATAGATTCCCGTTTTCACGGGAATGACCATTTCGCAACAGTCTCTCTGCTGTAACAGGAGTTAAATCCTCTGCAACAAAAAACTTGTCGTCGCAATAAGGACTTACGGAGACAATGCCAACAGGGACAGAAAGCCCATCGCCGCTCCCTATAAAATCGACAATCTCCCTTGCTCCCGAAGGAAGATCGCTCAACCTTTTTGCAAGATGGATATCCCCGTCAAACCCGCCAAAGGTTATAAAATCAAGCGGCCTGCATTTAAACAATATAGGGGTCCTCTCGGCATGGGCCTCCTCAGTAAAAAGCAGCTCCGTCTTTTTAAAACCCGTAATCTTTGCTTTATCTCTGCCGATTTTCTCCCAATAAAAATATTTTTCCAGATTGGTCAAATCCCCTTCATACTGGTATGAGGTGCAAACCTTTAACGGCTTTACTCCGCTTAATACATCAAGACAGGTAATTGCAAGATAATCCATACCATCGTTTATTGCAATTGCATATTTTAACGCGGGAAGATCAAGCCACCCAACCCTAAAAGCGCCTTGCCACTCCGTAGCCCGCCCAATATCAGATAACAATTCATACAAATTAGGATCAAATATCTCAGTAGGAAATGGACCTGGCCCAAGACGAACTTGATACGGACGAAGAACCCCAATTTTAACTACTGAATCACAAATTTCATCTAAATTCAAATTATCATCATTTTTATCAATTAAACTTGACCCGATTGTCTTTCTTACAGAAGAAAAAACTGAAGAGACCTTCCCAATATGAGGACGAAACCCAAAAAACTCATCTATAAGCGCGCCATGCGTCAATTCAAATATTGTTGGAGTTCCATCAAGCATAGATTCTATTAAGTATTTTTCAGAAACAACATTATCCTTTAAATAATATCCATGATTGGCATAAATGGTAATCAGTCTGTCAATATTCAACTCTCGCACATATTGCTCATAAATCAACCTTACTTTATCTTTGCTTTCCAATGAAGCAGCCTTCAAAATATCTTGTGCCATCGCCTCTTTCTCTGCTAAAAGAACTAAAAGTTTTCTTCTTAAAATTGTTTCATCAAAAAGATCCCTAAAAAATATTCCACTTTTATCTCCTCTCCTGCTATCTAAAACAGCCAATCCAACTCCAAGCCCAACAGTCCCCGCCATCTTCTCACCCTGGCTTGCGCTTAACATTTTACATATCATTTCATGGAAAGGAAAAACAAGCGGAGAATTTAATGAGAGTTTAAGCCGACCTAATGGTCTTTTAACACCTTTTTCCCGCAATATATATTCCTCATCCAAAGCTCTTCTAGAAGAATAACAAAAACCTGAAGAAACATAGGTTGTTGAATTAGGATTAAAGGTTGTACTTCCGTATAAATGAAAAGCGTGCGACCGAGAAGGCTCATAAACAGATCGAGATGATTGATCTCCTCCAGAACAACGGCAGTTTAAAAATGGGCGTCCGATCTTTCTCCCTAAAAAATCTGTTATCGTCCCCTTCCCCGCCTCACCAAATCCCAGATCGGAAACAGAATAAGCCCTAATACCTGAAATCACGGCTAAATATGTCCTTTATCAATTAAGCTTTGCAACGTTTTTAACGCCACAAAGACAGCTCTTTCATTAGCGCAAAGCCCGTCACTTAGCATAAATCTTTTATATCCCAAAGCCCTTAAATGAGCCAAAAAGACGATATCCTGCATCGATGGTGACTCTTCCCTTTCCAAAGAGGTCAAAATTCTGGAGGCTGCAATAGCATCGGGATCCATTCCAATAATTATTTTTAGAACATCAAGGATATCTTCTTTTCTTCTTCCCATATTAATATAAAGATCATCAAGGGCGGCCATAAGGCGGACTCTCCCGCTATATTTAGGATAGACATTTTCAACAAATGATACCCCCCTTCTTGATTCTATCTTGGCAATAATATTCGCGGCAGGATCAAGGGAGTATGTCTGCAGAAGATCCTCTTCCAACTCCGTAAACGAAAGCATAACATTATGTAGTCCTAATCGAAGATAGGCAAGATCAGCCTTAGTAAAAAACCCATCAATTTCCAAAGAAGGAGCAAGGATATTAATTGCCTCTCCCGCACCCGTCACCCAGGAAAAATCAGGCCTCATAATAATCCGATTTCCGCAAACTTCCTCTGCCATCCACTCAAAAACAACTCCATTAAAACGATCCTTAAACAACACCGCAACGGGAGTGTTTACGCTTATTTTATGGCTTAAAGTGATTTCACTTTGAGGAAGGGAAGAAACTCTGGTACTTCTCAACTGTCTTGTTTTTAAATCAAGCCACAATCTCTTATCACCGCACTCTTCCCGCATCTTTCTTATGAATTTTCTTTTTTGCCCAAAAACAGGTTCAATAGTATTAAACCGCAAAGAAGAGACAACCGGATGCATTGCAAGCGCCATCCGATGGCTTGCATACGCAGGATAAGTAGCTATTACCTCAACCATAAAAAAATCACACCCTATCTAAATGCTCTGCATAAGGGATTAATGTCTTTCTTACATTTTTGATTCTCTCTTCTGATTGTTTTCTTGTCCCCTCTCTTAAAGTTTGTAAATAGCTTTGAAGTGTTTCACAACCTCTACAAATAGCAATTGCCCCTATTATAGAATCAGCAATCTGTCCCCAATCATTTAACATCAACACTTTTTGAGAACCAAAAGCCTCTACCCATGCTTTTTGAATTCCTGCCTCCATGGATGATCGCTGATAAGTTTTGCGAAATATAAAACACTCAAATTTTTTTGACAATGCAAGAAAGACATCTAAACTTTTTAAGTCTTTATTAAGTTGGGCGCCAAAATGTCTATTAATTAAAGATGCATAAATTTCAGGATAGTACCCTTCATCTCCGGTAATAAAAAGAAAAGGAGTTTGTGATTTATTCTGTAATTCACACCTGTTAAGATAAAACCATGCTGCCATTTCATATGTCTCCATCCCCTGCCCTCCACCATAGTCAACACCGTTAGGTCTAGGAAGCCAGATCAGTTCAACATTGTTGTCTAACGTATCTCCTTCTGCAAAATCAGTAACCTGAAAAGGATAATCCTCTATATATTCACCATTATGAAAAGTTCTTGCATCTGAAACAGCAAAAAGACTAAAAGCAGGTTTATCAAGATAACCTCTTGTAATTGTCTGATTAACTATCATTGGAATTTTATCTCGTATTGTTACAACCCCTTCCTCCATTGAACCACTAACATCATTTAATAAAGCAACCGGACATGGACTTTGAGTTTTCAATGTTCTCCCATGCGGGAATGTCGCACGATTAAAAGGCTTAACTAAGGTAGACCTATCTATCTTAGGTATATAAGTTTGTTGTGCACTTTGAGCGCGACTATAATTTGAAGAGCTCGTTCTTGTGTATGACGGCTCATAATTCCATCCTCCCATTTTAAATCATCTCCTTTTTTAAATATAAATTCGTATAACTACTCACTCCCTTAAATGCAGCTATTATTTCAAGAGAGACTCTATCTAATTCTTCTCCTTTTGCACCCCCTTTATAATACAAAAATAAAATGTCTGAAGTGTTTTTATCTTTCGTATACATGCGTCCATGAAGCTCAAACCCATCAGTAACTCTCGTCCATCTAAAGTCAGAATTCAATCCGTTAATGCTATGATAAGCAACAAAGATATTATCTTTATCGGTAGCTAATATATCCATGTATACAACCGAACCATTTACCGTTAGACCTACAACCCCTGTACTGTCAGGAATCCTTGTCGTATTTAATACAAATCTATTTTTTAGTAGAATATCTGCAAGCGCTTCTTTCCTCAAAAGCCAATCGAGCGCTATTTTATTAAAATCAATCTCTCCCTTCTCATAGCTTTTTCTGTACAAACGCTGAATAGCGCTTAAGAGGGACGCGCCATGTTGCTCGTATAGATATTGATGATACTTTCCTTCCTTACATCTCTTATCAATTTTGCTTTTCAAGGCATCAATAGATATAGGAATAGCTTTTTTGGGCCTATTAATTTTTTCTATTAAAGCTTTTATCTCTTTTTTGGAGGCGCTAAATCCTTCAAGCCCATCACCACCAAACAGTTTCATAAATGCCGATTTTGTGTAAGGAAATCCTTGAGCTTTAAAATATTCATATATCTCTTCTCTTGTCTCCATCTTCGATACTTTTTTCAGCATGGTCTTCGAATCATCCCAATCAGGCATAGTAGAAAGATCAAAAGATATTAATTTTGAAAAAATCATTTTAAAACCTCGGGTTTAAAGGCTCGATGGCGTTTGATTCTTTATCTGAATGTGATTTTGAAAATTTCAGTGTTTTTTTGGAAGGGGGATAATGAGGGCCGGCGCCACACAAACCTTCCTTTCAAATACCGACCCTCACTTTATTGTTTAGCAATTTTCATGCCAATGGAAAAAGACGAATTTCACTCTGATGAGGAAAGAATTCTTAATAAAAAAATAAAAAGCGATTAAAGTCTAAACAGAAGCGCCGAAAACCGGTAAGGAATTAAAAAACATCACATCGAACTAAGTCTTCATAAGATTCTCTTTTAATTATAAGTTTCACTGAACCATTATTCGCCAAGGCCATAGCCGGCCTTGTAACTCTGTTATAATTACTTGCCATGGAATAGTTGTAAGCCCCAGTACACAAAACGGCCAAAATATCCCCTTTTTCTGCTTTTTGAAGCTCATAATCAATTAACAACTTATCTCCAGATTCACAAAATCTACCAACAATGGTCACTTTTTCCTCTTTTTGCATAGAAGCTTTGTTGGCTATTAAGGCTTCATATTTTGCCCCGTAAAGAATAGGTCTCGGATTGTCAGACATCCCTCCGTCAACAGAAACATATTTCCTGATTCCGGGAATATCTTTAACACTCCCTACAGTATACAAAGTAATACCGGCAACCCCGACAATTGAACGACCGGGTTCAAGTATAAGTTTAGGTTCACCTATACTCGCTTCCGCGCATTTTTCTTTAAAATGAGAAATAATTTTACCGGCAAAGGAATCAATAGCAGGAACATTGTCACTCCCTGAATAATCGATCCCGAGCCCTCCGCCTATGTTGATCTCACGAACTTTAAAACCAAGCTGATTATTAATCTCTTTTGCCAGCAATGTTAACACATCGATTTCAGCCAGAAATGGATCAATATCAAATATTTGTGAACCGATATGCGCGTGAAGCCCTGCAAAATCGACATATTCCAATTTCAAAGCAAACGAAACAGCTTTTAAAATATCTTCTTTGGCAATGCCAAATTTAGAATCTGTCTGTCCCGTTTGTACAAATTCATGGGTATGGGCTTCTATGCCCGGATTTACTCTAAATAGGATTTTTACCTGTTTTTTTGATTTTGAAGTTATCTCCCCTATTGTTTCAAGCTCGGCAAAATTGTCGACAACAATAGCGCCAACATTAAGGTCTATCGCGTCTTCGAGCTCTTTCTTGGGCTTGTTATTGCCGTGCATATAAACATTTGCCAAATCTACGCCGGCCTTTTTTGCAGTATAGAGTTCACCAAAAGAAGAGACATCAACGCCAAGCCCTTCGTCTTGAATAATTTTCAAAAGGGAGATATTGCAAAGGGCTTTGCTTGCATAAATTACAAGAGAATTCGGATATCTATCTTTAAAAGCGGTACGGTATTCACGACACTTCCCTCGGACAGAGACTTCGCAAAGTACATACAACGGAGTTCCAAACTCGGATGCAATATCAACGCAATCGCACCCGCCTATTTCAAAATGTCCTTTATTATTTATTTTTGCGGTTATTGGCTGGTTCATAGCATTAAAATTATATCACGAAATTAAAAAATAATGAGCCTTGAAAATTCTCGCACCATTGGTGAGAGTTTTTATGCAACCACTGGTTGCAGTTTTACTCTCACTATTTTTACTTCACTTTGCTTTTCAATCTCATAGAGATTAAACCTGATATTTTTAAAGCTTTTTCCAAGTTTAGGATCAATCAGCTTTATAAACTCTTCCAAAACCCGTACAGCCTCCTGTGCCCTTTTTATATTAGACTTGAAAATGCTTTTGATCGATTTTCTACTCTTCTCTTCTTTTGTATAAAGTTTCCCTCCGACATCAAAGAGGGAATTTCTCGCTGACAAAAGTTTTTTCTTTGGGATTTGATTGACAGTTCTTTTTAAATCACCGCGGAGAGCCTTTAACTTACGGGTAAGTTTTTTGTCTTCAAGAATAAAACGGACAACCTCTTCCGCCACCCGAATCCCCTCCATCGCGCGGTTTATATTTGCATCAAGAATCCGATAAATTTTATTTTCATTACTCATTGGATATTGGTCATTGGACATTGGTTATTCTAATAATCCATATTCCAACGAATCAACAAGAGCCAAATAAGAAGCTTCTATAACATTTGTAGAAACACCGACAGTTCCCCAGCATTTATCGCAATCGCAGGATTCGATAATAACGCGAACGCGTGCCGCAGTCCCCTCTTTTGAATCCAAAACTCTCACTTTATAATCTGTAAGCTTTATATTCTTGATTTTTGGATATTTTTTCTCCAACACTTTACGCAAAGCTCCATCCAAAGCGTTGATCGGCCCGTCGCCTTTTGCTTTTGATTCATAAACCGTCCCGGACACTTTGACTTTTACATATGCCTCAACAACAAAATCTTTTTCACTTTTTTGGGACATTTTTATCTCGTAATGGTCAAGCTCGAATAATGGCTTTGCGACACCAAGAATCCTTTTTACTAAAAGCTCAAAGCTTGCTTCCCCCTCTTCAAACTGATATCCTTCATGTTCCAGTTCTTTTAATTTTTGGACTAAACCTTTCACCTCTTTTGATTTACTATCAATCTTCAACCCATACTTTTCGGCCTTATACATTAAATTGGAAATTCCTGATTGGTCAGAAATTGTAACTCTTCTTGCATTTCCAACCAGTTCGGGATTTATGTGTTCATAGGTTTTAGAATTTTTAAGGATTGCCGAAACATGGATCCCACCTTTGTGAGCAAAGGCAGAACGCCCGACAAACGGTTGATGAGCAGACTGCGGAAGATTTGCAATTTCAGCTATATGTCTTGATACCTCGGTTAATTCTTTCATCGCCCTGTCGGAAATACAATCAAGATTCATTTTGATTTTTAAAATGGGCAATATGGAACAAAGATTCGCATTTCCACATCGCTCCCCATACCCATTAATTGTCCCCTGAACTTGAGTTGCTCCGCAGAAAACCGCCATTTCTGAGACAGAAACAGCGCACTCTGAGTCATTGTGAGCATGAATGCCAAAATATATTTTGATATGCTTTTTGACTTCGGCTAAAATTTTTTCTATTTCAAAAGAAAGTGTCCCTCCATTTGTATCACAAAGACATAAAATATCAGCGCCCGCATCTTCGGCCGATTTTAAGCATTTGAAAGCATATTCAGGATTGTTTTTAAAACCGTCAAAAAAATGTTCCGCATCAAAAACAACTTCCTTTCCTTTGCTCTTTAGATAAGAGACAGTATCAGAAATCATATTAAGATTTTCTTCCAATGTAGTTTTAAGCGCATCTGTTACATGAAAATCCCATGTTTTACCAAAAATCGTAAAAACAGGGGTATCTGCCTCAAGCAAAGTCTGAATATTTTTATCTTCCTCTATTTTAATATTTGCCCTTTTTGTGGAAGAAAAAGCGGCGATTTTTGCATGTTTAAGTTTTAACTTCTTTGCCTCTTTAAAAAATTCTATATCTTTAGGGTTGCTCCCCGGCCATCCACCTTCGATATAGTCAATCCCAAGATCATCAAGAAGAGACACAATTTTAAGTTTATCTTTTACGGTAAAAGATATTCCTTCGGTTTGAGCACCATCTCGAAGTGTTGTATCATAAAGAAAGATTTTTCGCATATGAAGAAATTATATCAACTTTTATAAACCATGTCACTTCCATTTATTTGACAAATAAAGCCTTTAGTTCTAAAATAAAAATAAATGTCTGCTCTTTGTTTTGCTTCCTTTTTTCCATGTGACCCCCTTTCTCTATTTTTTGTATTTGTCATTTTAATTATATCTTTTCCCTCTCTTGTTTTTTCAATAGGTTATTTAAAAAATGAATATTCTTCCCGCAAAATAGCCCTTTCATGGATATTAAGCCTTGGTTTTATCTTTTCAATGTTGGGGGTTGTTACGACAAATAACGGTTTTTTCTTTTTGATTATGTGGGAGCTAATGTCCTTAATCTCTTATTTTCTTGTTGTTTTTGATTCAAAAAAATCAAAATCCATCCAGGCCGGGACGATTTATATCATCATGACCCATATTGGAACAACCTTTATTACCGCCGCTATTCTTATGCTGTTTAATTATTCAAAGTCTTTTGATTTTATCGCAATGAAAAATGCCGTGGAGTTGATTCCTTCCGGCACAAAAAATCTTATATTTCTCTTTTTATTGATCGGTTTTGGAACAAAAGCCGGAATTGTCCCCCTCCACATATGGCTTCCTTACGCGCATCCGCAAGCGCCAAGCCATATTTCAAGCATAATGTCCGGCGTTATGATAAAAACGGCAATCTACGGGCTCCTTAGATTTGTTTTTATTATTTTGGGAATACACAATTTATGGTGGGGAGTACTTGTCGTTATTTTAGCGGCAATATCATGCCTTGTCGGAGTAATCTACGCATTAATAGAGCATGATATGAAAAAATTATTAGCCTACCACAGTGTTGAAAATATAGGGATAATCCTGCTCGGAATTGGCGCCTCTATGATTTTTTTAAAAATGGACATCCCATCTTTAGCTATCTTATCTTTAATCGCCGGTCTCTACCATTTGATAAATCACGCAATATTTAAAGGCCTGCTCTTTTTATGCGCGGGGAGTATTTACAAAGCAACAGAATCACTTGATATAGAAAAACTCGGCGGGCTTATAAAAAAAATGCCGTATACCGCTGCCTGCTTCCTTATAGGCTCCATGGCAATTTCCGCCCTTCCGCCGTTAAACGGATTTGTAAGCGAATGGCTGACCCTGCAAGCGCTTTTTCTGGGAGCCCTTAACAGTTCAGGCTTTTTCAGGATTTTTCTTGGGATAGCCGCCGCTTCTCTTGCATTAACGGGAGGGCTTGCAGCCGCATGTTTTGTCAAAGCTTTTGGCATCACATTCCTATCCCTTTCAAGAAGCAAGAAAGCGGAAGAAGCAGTCGAAGTTCCTTTCAGTATGAAATTTTCAATGGTATTTTTATCTCTTCTTGCCGTTCTCTTTGGACTTCTTGCTGTACCGATTGTTAAATACCTATCACATCTTTCTCAATACATTACAAACATTCATTTAAATACATCTTTTGCCCTTAACAACTTTACCCTTATTACACAAAGCAAAAACCCGATATATTTATCAACACCGTTAATTTTGATATTGTTTTTACTAATTATAGCTACTGCATATTTTATTATCCGCAGAGCGCTCCCCTTCCAAAAAGTTTTAATAAACAAAACATGGGATTGCGGTTATTACAATCTGACGCCAAGATGTGAACCCCGATTTCCTAATCGGGGTGAATATACAGCTACGGGATTTTCAAAGCCGTTCAGGCTCGCTTTTAGTTTTTTCCTGTTGCCGCAAACGAAGACGGAAAAGATAAAAGATTCTTTTTACCACACGACATCTTTTAAGCATGAAATATCAACAACTCCTTTTTTCAACAAATATATTTATAGTCCTATTCTTTACTTAATTATGAAAACAGCTAAAGTCACAAGAAAATTACAGTCGGGAAGCATCAATGTATATATAGCTTACATATTTGCGACTATTCTGCTTTTAATAATTTTTATGGAGAAATTTTAAATATGAAATCAGTAATTATCATAGTCCAGGTATTAAGCATTATCCTTGTTGCTCCTCTCATAAGCGGGATTATTAGAAAAATAAAAGATAATTTGAGGATGAGAAAGGGAGCCTCGATCTTTCAACCCTATTATAATTTTTTAAAGCTCCTATCAAAAGATGAAGTGATATCAGAAAATAGTTCCTGGATATTTAAAATTACCCCGTTTATTGTTTTGGCGGCTGCAATAACCGCGACCTGTTTGATTCCTCTTTTTGGTACAGGATTTTCTTTAAACAATATGGGGGA
>MEUA01000003.1 GCA_001771505.1 candidate division WOR-1 bacterium RIFOXYB2_FULL_36_35 | reverse complement strand
TAGACAAAACTAAAGGAAAGGTTAGCTCTCGTGGAAAACAGATAGCAAAAGAATTTTATAAAATTGCGAAAAAGGCATTGAAATGAAAATTCCCAAATTTTTTTTGACTTTTCTAACTCTGATTTTAGTTTTGGTGGGGTGGGTTGTTATTAATTATGTTTTTTGCAATTTTTATAATCCTTTTACAATAGGCAATTATAAATTATATGTACACCCTAATAGAATTTACAAAATTAAGTACCCATCTTCATGGATGGTAGAAGAGTCAGAAAATAGAGTTTGTTTAATGGATTTTAATGGTAAAGAGAGCGAGCAATATAAATTTAACTTTGCTGAAAATTATATAATTATTGAGATAGAATCTTCTTTTGCAGTAAAGAACTCTTTTTATGATAAAAAAATAACAATAAAAATTAATAATCAACAAGTTGAAGCTTATTTATCGCATGGTGGAGGAAGTACCTTTTCAGGGTCGTCTGTGGAAATAAGAATCCCATCTAAATTAAAACAATATCCAAACAAATATTTTATAATTACTATTGGAAGAAACTGGTATGATGATGATCTTCCAAACTTTAATTCAATTTCTCCAGAGAGTTTACTTGATAAAGCAATGCCGATTATTGAGACTTTTGAGATTTCTGATGGAAAACCGTCGAAATCTTGAATTGTATTAAAAATGATACAATTAGGCGGTTACAATGATACATGAACGAGAGCATCTTTTATCCCTTCATAATGAATTTCAAGCCCATTTTCAACATATTAAAAGCGATACTATTCTTAAAAAAGAATTTGAACGCATTATGATTGAATTTTCCTGGAAATCATCAAAGATTGAAGGAAATATCTATTCATTGCTCGATACCGAAGTGCTTATTAAAGACAATAAAAAAGCGGAAGGTAGAACCGAAGAAGAGACTCGAATGATATTAAATCATAAAAATGCCTTTGATTTTAAATGAACCTAATTTTTTTTTCGCTTTACAAAAACAAAAGCCTTTGGTAATATAATTCTTACCACATCATAGCTTTCCTTTAGGTAGGTTGCAAGCAACCTATCATCAGATTAGTGTTTTTTCTCAACCCGTGAGTCTGCCCCCCAACCCCCTAAAGGGGGTGTGGGAAAGTCCCCTTTAGGGGATTTAGGGGCATCCTTTAGGGGTGACGAATTCTCGACAATGATTTCTATAGAATCGTGAAATTTTATTATAATTTAGCGGAAAATTATAGGGAATAAAAAACGGAGGATTAATAATGAAAAAACTTTTGTTTGTTTTGTTTCTGTTTGTGATTGTTTTTGTGGTTGGATGTGGTCAGAGTGTTGAAAATATTGTCGAGAATTCTACGGAGCTAAAAATTTCTCCGGAATCGGCAGAGCTATATGTTGGACAAACCCAGCAATTCACAATATCCGGAATGGTTCTTAAAAGCGATACATCATATCCTGCGAGCTGGGAGGTTATAGGAGGAATTGGGACAATCGACGCGACGGGTTTGTTTACGGCGACGGAGACGGGGGAGGGAACTATTTCAGTCGCGATAGATGGGATGAAGGGGAGTTCGGATGTGGTGGTGACGACAAGGAGCGTATCGGGGGTTGTCAAAGAGCAGAATATTTATTCTTTGGATAATATGGCGCCTGTTGCTGGAGCCAGCGTCATGGTTGGCGAAAAATATGTTTTTACTTTGAGTGACGGATCTTACAATATCGAAAATTATTCGAGTGATGAAAAAAAGATATCCGCATGGGCGCAGGGATATTATCCTATTGTCTTTGATTTGGAAAGCAGGGAGATGAGTTTGTCTTTACTATATCCAGACCTAATAAATGCTCCCTACTATAATACTGTAAGTTTTATTAACGCAAAAATTGTTGATAAGGATGGAAATCATCTTCAGGTGGATTCTTCACAGGTAAAGATGGCGATTGAGTGGGGTAGTCAAAGAAGTTTTTCTTGCGATACTAACGGTGTCATGAGTATAGAGGTTTCAAATTATAGAAATAAGGATATTCACGGTTCGCTTAATGGCTTTATTTGTTTAATGGTTGAGCAAGTGGATGGAACCTATAAGTCGGGTTTTAAAGAATTTACAGTAGATGTAGCTGATACAATTATTGATGTCGGTGAGATTAGTTTAAGCTTAGATGCTTTGACAGTGTCAGGCACAATATCTACTGTTGAAGGAGTTCCTTTTGATGAGATTGCTTTTGGCAAATTTAATTATTACTACAACTCAATTTACCTTTTTGATTCTTATAATGAAAATCCAAATTTTGGAGAGGTTGATAACAATAACTACCTTGTAAGAGTTCCCAAGCTTGAGGCAGGCAATAAATTTTGTTTTGATTTTTCTTCTTATGGTTACGATTATAGCCACGGGCATGGTTTATATATTGATAAATTTAAATATTTGGATGATTTTTCTGGTTTAAATAACAAATATAATGTTGAACTTTTATCTCCAATAGTAGTTATCTCTCCGGTAAATAACCAAACATATTCTATATCTACTCCCCGTATAGAGTGGGAATCTCAAGGAGACGGTTATTGTTATTTAGTAATAATCGCAGAAAATAACAAACCCGGAATGAATTTTTGTTTTGTTACAAAGAACAATTATATTGACTGTCCTGATTTTCCGGAAGGAAGCGGTGCTGAAAAATATAATTTGCAGAATGGAAAAACTTACGGCATTAACATTTCTGCCTTTCAAAGCAGTAAAGATATAAATTTTTCAGATATTTCGCTAAAAAAGATGTTTGATGGGATGATGGAAGTAAAAGGATTTTATGGGACTACTTTTTCTATAGGCCAAGGTGCTTCTGTTACTGCAAAGAGGAGCAGAAAACAATCGGCAAAAAAAGAAAAATACCAATGGAATCCTTTTGGAGATTATTTCAGAGGCATTGGAATTTATAGATGACGAAAATGCGTCAGAAAAATAAAAGTTTTACTTGAAATCTGCCTCTATTTTAGGGGACAATAGAGGGATTAGAGTCATGGAATGAAAATTACTGATGTAAAGTATGGAAACAATGTCCTGACTGGCAACAAAAATATAAGGAGAGGCTTGAATGCCAAGAAATAAACAAAAAACCATTAAAATAGAAATTGTGTCTCCCATTGCCGAGCAAGTTTTTAAATTAAAAACATTTCCTATTGAAACTGATAATATAATTTTTCAAGCTAAAGTTTTTCAAGATAATATAGAAATAACTAATAAAGTAAAGATAAACTGGAAAATTAAGCTTAGTTGGACAACAAACTATAATACTTATCAAACATTAAAAGAAATTGCCGATAATTCATTGAAAATACAATTTGAAACGGGTGGAATTTTAAGGATTAGAGCGGCTGTTGTTATTGATGGGAAAGAGTCATCCGCAAGAGTTAAAGTCAATATAATTGGAACAAATCCTAGCAAAGAGCAAATTATTAATTTATTAGACAACGATATTATTAAAGCAATTGCTTGGGAAGAAAGCACATGGAGTCAATTTGATGTAACTGGACAACCCTTGTTGCCTATGGTTTCAAAAGGAAAAAGAATTCCCGCAATGCGAGGGCTTTTTCAAATTAGCGAATACTGGTGGGGAAGAGATAAAAGGATTAAACATATTGATCACAATAGAGTAGCTTGGCAGTGGGTATATAATATTGAAACCGCAAAAGAAATTCTTGCTTTGCTTTATAAATTAGTCATAGCAAATTACCCTGATGAAAGCAACGAAAGGCAATGGAATAGGGCAATAAAGGCATTTACTGTTGGAGAAAACAGTATTTATACAAAACAGATTCCTGATGATTTTTGGTATGTTATAAAAGTTAGAAAAGCAATTAAGGAAAAGGAATGGAGGAAAAAATAAGCAAGTTTTTATTAATAGGATTTCTGATGACTTTTGTAATTTTTGTAAGCACTGAAGCAAGGATTGAAAAACTAACTACAAAATTTAGTGCTGATATCAACAAAGATGGCAAAAAAGAACTTTTAGTTCATGATTTTTATGGTGGGACAGCCGGATTTGGTGAATTGAGGATTTATAATTTAAAAGGTGAGAAGATTTTTGCTAAAAAAGTGGAAGGCGATCCATATTTATGGCATCCTGAAAAACATCTGCCAGCACTTAATCCTAACTTTTTTCCAGATATGGATAAAGATGGCATTGTAGAAATTTTAATCGGCTATCGCAAAGAAACTGGAGTTTTATCTCATGTAGAGGAGTTGTGGTGGTTTGATGTTTATAAATGGAATGGCAAAACATATATTTTAGCTGACGCAAAATTCCCTGATTTTTATAAAGATCAATTTGTATATTATGCGTCCTTTTTAAAACAAAATGGAACATGCGAAACTGTTGAAAAATTTATTAAGAAAGCACAAAGACTGGCTGGAATAAAAATTGCAACATGGAGGTATTTATGAATAGAATAACTAGATTTTTTGTAATATTTTCGCTTTTATTTTTGTTTTTTTCTCCAGTTTCTTTTGCCGCTGACTTATCAATTGAAGCTATCGCGTCCAATCTTCAAGCCAACCAATCCAAAATAAAAGATATGTATTGCGAGATGAATACTACTATCAAACAAGGGTCGGGCGCTCCCATGATGCTAATCGGCAAGATGTGGAGGAAGGGGGAAGACAAGTCGAGAATGGAGATGATAATTCCCATGGAACAGACGGTTATAAGAAATGGGAACAAGTCTGTGACAATTAATTCAACAAGTGGGCGAAAGACAGTTAATGTTATTAATAATTCGGCTATGCGTGATTTAGTAAGTCAATCGAAATTTGATATTGAATTTTTTAAAGAGACTTTTGATCTAAAAGTAAAAGCCATAGATGGGGATTATATATATATAATAGAAGGAACACCAAAAGAAAAGAGCGAGGTTTTAGGAAAGACGGAAATATATGTTGACGGAAAGAACTGGGTTTCTACAAAGATTTTGATTTACGATTCTCATGATAAAGTTATGACCCAAACGCAAATTGAATATCAAGAGATTTCTGGCGCATTTGTTCCTGTTAAAAGTGTGACGGAGAGTAAAGCCATGGGGATGAATATGACGATCGAGGTTGATTTTGAGAATGTGAAGGTTAATCAGGGGATAAGTGATGGGAAGTTTGAGATATGAGGCCCCCAGCATGCCCACCAAAGGGGGAGAAAAAGGGGACCAAGAGATGAATAAAATATTGAAAAGTTTAGTATATATTGTTGTTATTTGTTTTTGTTGGAGTAATATTATAATTGTATGCTTTGCAGAAATAAAAGAATCGTCGGAAGCAACTACAAGTGAAAAAGTTTATATTTCTGCAGAATCAAGGATTCGAGGACTAGCAATCAAAAATGAAAACAATAGAAAAATAAGCAGTTTTATTGTGGGAGGTTCTGGGCTATTGTTGATAACTTTAGGATTATTTTTAACATCTAACAATCAAAATTATGATGATTCTACTTCTTCTCTTTCGTTGTTTTCTATAATTGAGGGGTTTGCTTGTATGATAAGTGGTGCCGTTTTGTATTTTATACCAACCGGTGTTGAAAATGATTACATAAGCATCCAAAAAGTTGATGATGGGAGTGAGAAAGGAAGGATAGAAAGGAATCTTTTGGCTGAAAATTCTTTGAAAAATGGAGCAGAAAAGGCGCATAACGAAAGGTTGTGGGGTTGTGGTTTATCATGGGGTGCGGGCTTATTATATGTTGGAATGGGTGATTCATACAGTGCTGTTGGGGTATTATTTCTAGGCATTGGCTTATATTCTTGGTTTAATAAATCAGAGATTGAAAGAGAATACGAACAATATTTGGGAGATAAAGAATTAATCTCAAAACAACTAAAGACTACTATAACAAGCTTAGAAGGTACATTTATTTTATTAGGACAATAGAGATGTTAGAGTCATGGGATGAAAATTGCTATGCTTTATATGGGGTTAGGGCTTAGAGCTTAGGGGTTAGGATGCATGAGGAGAATTATTTAGAATGATCAATGGGTATAAAGATTTATTAGTATGGCAGAAGGCTTACGAACTGTGTTTAGATATCTATAAGGCAACACAAAAATATCCTCGTTTTGAATTATCTGTAATTCTTTCAATTGCTTCAGGCTTAATGCTTGCATTGAGTTTTCCTCTTTTTAATTTTAATTTTTTAATATGGTTTGCTTTATTGCCTTTGTTGTTTGCTGTTCAGAATAAAAATTTATTTCGATCTTTTACCTTGGGAATTGTTGCCGGTTTTATCATGTTTATTTTCCAGATTTTTTGGTTAAATATATTTCACCTTTTGGTCCCTTTAATTTTATCTTTGTATTTATCTTTATATTTTGGTGTTTTTTGTGTTCTTTACAATTTGTTAACAAGGGAATTCCCTGAATTGGAAATAATAATTATTCCCTTGGTTTGGACCGCGTTGGAATTAATTAGATCTATTGGTGGTTGGGGGTTTCCAGCTGGACTTTTAAGTTATTCACAATACAACCATCTTTTCTTGATACAAATATCAGATATTATTGGTGTTTTTGGTTTATCTTTTATTATTGCCTTTGTTAATGCTTCTATATTCATTGCTTTTAAGCAAAAGTCTTTTAATAAATCTATAAAGATTATAACTTCTCTAGTTATAATCTTTCTTGTTTTAATTTCCTATGGGTTCCTTAAAATTGGTGAAAATCGAAAAGATGCTAATAATTTAAGGATTGCCCTTATTCAGCCTAATTTGGATTTTGATGCTTATGATAAGTCAAAAGCAATAAATATCTTAGCGCAATTAACCTATAAAGCATCGCAGGCTAATCCGGACATAATCATTTGGCCGGAAACAAGTTTCAAAGAAAGTATTAGGCTGGACATGGAGCTTTCACAAGATATTTATTCTATTGTAAAAAAATCTAAAACATATTTGTTGCTTGGAAGCTCGGATTTCAAAGAACAAAATTTTAAATTTAAACGCTTCAATAGCGCTTTTTTGCTCTCTTCTTACGGAGAGGTTTTGGGGCAATACAATAAAATTCACCCTGTTCTTTTTTGGGAAACATTTCCAATAAGGTATTATCTCCCATTTTTAAAAAATACGGAATCAAAAGGGCGCTGTGACAAAGGGAATGACCCAAAACTGTTTAATATGCCAAAGGGTAATTTTAGTGTTTTGATTTGTTTTGAAGGGATATTTTCTGATTTATCAAGAAAGTTTGTAAAAAATGGGGCTCAATTTTTAGTTAATATAACAAATGACAGCTGGTCGAAAAGTTCCGCAGAACATTATCAGCATGCTTCAATGGATGTTTTTAGGGCTATTGAAAATAGAGTTTATTATATAAGGGTTGGGAATAGTGGTGTGACAGAAGTTATTGATCCATATGGAAAAATTGTTAGCTCTTTACCTCTTTATACAAAAGGGTACTTAATTGCGAATATTAGTAAAAATGATGAGAAAACATTTTATAATAGATATGGAGATTTGATAGCATCCTTTTCTGTTTTTACTGTGGGGATTATGATCTTTTTCTGTTTGCTTAAAAAAGGTGTCAAAAAACTCATTAAAAGGAGATAATGTTTAATATGCAAATTAAAAGTTTTATTTTGATTGTTGTTATTAGTACAGTTTTTTTATTGTCTGGATGTCTTCAAAAAAGCGAAAGTGAAAAACATTTTAGCAATGCAGTTGCTTTCATGGAAATGCAGATGATAAAAGAAGGAATCATTGAATTAAAAAGCGGATTGCGTTCCTCTGCTTCTAGTAGGGATAATTTTTATAATACTTCTGATTTCAAATTATTAGAGGGTTCAATTCTCATGTTTGAAGATAAAGATAAGGAGGCTATTTCTGTATTGGAAAAGGCTAGAAAAGAATATAAGGATAATTGGAATATATATTCTATTTTGTCTTCAGTTTACTTAAAAGAAAAAGAATATGGAAAGGCTGCAAACATATTAAAACTTGTTCCTGCGGATTATCTTAAATATGGGCAGTTGGAATTTATGCAGGGATTGGATTTTTTTTATAATCAAAAATATAAAGATGCAAAAGATAGCTTACTTATAGCAAGAGACAAATTCGAGCAAAATAGTTTAACCTTCAATGAAAAATCAGGAGCCCAGCAGTTTATAAAAACCGGAGCAGGTTTAATGGTCAATTATTTACTTGCCAGGACGACTGAAAATCTAGGGGAGTATGAGCAGTCTTTGGATTTTTATAAGAATGTGCAAGCTTTAACACCGACATTCCCTTACATAAGAGAAAATATATCAATTGTTGAAAATAAAATATTGCTTCAGAGTAATCAAGCAAATAATAAAACTTTAAATACGCTTTCCTACTTGTATTATAAAATAGGAGAAAAGGATAAATCCCTGCAATACATTAGAAAATCTTTAGATTTCAATTCGGATGATTTGGAGGCTCTAAAAATATTAGCTTTTATTTATGAAGACAGAAAAGAAACTTCAAAGGCTAAACAACTCTTTATAAAAATAATTTCTACTATTGGAGATATCGGATATAAAACAGAGTCAGCATCGGAACTTGCAAAAATATATATGAGAGAAGGATTGTATACAGAAGCTTCAAAAGTGTTAAATGGAGCGCTTAAATTAGATCCTGTAGATAAAAGACTTCAAAATGAGTTTAAAGCTCTAGTGTTTTACGGCCTCATATCTAAAAATTCAAAAAATATTGAAAATTATCTGCAACTTGGAGAATTGCTTGTTTCATTTGGAGAAGTTGATAGTGCGATTTTATTATATTCAAAAGCGCCTCAAAATAAAGATATTTATTTAAAGCTTGGGGAAATTTATTTTTTTAAAGGGGAATATAAGAAAGCTACTGAAGCGCTTACAAAAGCTCTAAAATTAGCTCCGAAATCATGGCAAGCGCTTTATATTTTGGGGAAATCTTTGGAACTGTCAGAACAGTATGAAAACGCGCAAAACTCTTTCTTGGAATCTTTAAAAAATTGTCCTGCCGAAAAAATTAATGGAATAAAATATGATTTGGCTTACTTGTATTTTGAAAATGGGGATTATAAGAATGCGGTTGAATTGTTTAAGGAAGTAATAAAAAACAAGGATCAAGCTCTCAAAGGGAAAGCTGAAAAAATCTTAAAGGTGATAGGTTAGAAACGAATATGAAAAACATTAAATTTCTTTGCTTGATTTTAGTTTTTATTTTATTGATGCAGGCGTTTGTTGTTGCGGGGGATTCTGGCAAATCAATTTTATCCGCTGTAGCTGTTGTGGTTGGCGTTGCCTTGGTTGTTACATGTGTTGGGGCTGTAGCTGTTGGTGCGGCGACATGGTCAACAACTGTTACAACGGTTGTTGGTGATATTTCTGTTACAACCCTTGCCGATGTAGGACTTGGTTTGATCCTTGCTGGAGAGGCGGCATCTAATGTTGATCCTATCGGTTATCAATCACAAGAATCAGGACAAGAACCTTCAAAAAATTTAAAGTTTGAAATTTCCATTAATAATTCCTTTGAAAAGAACAAAAAAGTTGCTGTTATAAAATTAAAAGATTCTACTTCTGGAGACTATTATGCGCCTTCAGGAGACACTTCGCTTTGGGTTTCACACTCCAACAATCAAATTGACATGTTAGTTGGCGGCAACGAGGTTGAGGTTGCCCAAGTAAAAAGCGCGGCTATTGCCGGTGATAAGTTTGTTAATGCTTATGATGTTCCCGCGGTTATAAAGGCTGGTTTTCCTGCAATAATCAATTACACGTTGCAAAAACAGAGCCAATTTGTTCGTATGGAAGTTTTAGATTCATCTGGGAATATTGTTTATGGTATATCTGAATCATCTCCAAATCCAGCTAAACCTATTCCGTTTGTCTGGAATGGTAAAGATATGAGTGGTAATAAAGTTCAATCAGGCGCTTATTCTGTCAGGTTAAAGGCTGTAAAAAGTGACGGGTCGGCCGAATATTCACCATTGAGTGTTATGACAGTTGGCGACACTGTTCCCGCAAACGAGGAAAGGCAAATATCTTTTGATAATCAGGGGAATGCTTATTTAACCTTTTTTAACTCAAATGATTTAAATACGGAAGACTCAATTACCGTTAAACTTAAAGATAAGGATGGAAATATCGCACTTCAGGATACTCAAGTCGTTAATTTTAAAGATGATGGACAGGGAAATAACAATGTTAGCCAAAAACCTTTGAATTTTTCAGTAAATGTTACAGGTGTTATTGAAGGATATAAAGTTAAACTGGAATTTCCAAGAGGGGATATAAATGGATCAAAAATAGCAAGAGTTACAGCTATGGTGGGAGACACGAACCAAATTACTTATGAATATGATTTGAATAAAAAAACAGCAAAAGTCGCAAGCGGAACCTATGCGGCAACTTATTCAGCGGCAGATGCCGATCCCCATAAAAGAGATTTTTACTTTAACATTATTTATACGATGAAATATTTAATTCAAGAAGTTTACAAACAAAAGGGCATTACTTATGACTATCAAACCAATTCTTTGGCTTTTTCTCCTGAGTTGAAAAATGAAATTTCTGCCACGACCTCCGGCAATGTCATAGCATTAAAGACCGCCTCTGGAAAGTATAATTATGATATTGCGCAAAATACAATTACGGTTTTAGAAGGGGAGGATATTATAGCTGGAACATACTCTTGGGATGAATCAAATAATATGGCATGTGTTCCGGATAAAACTGTTGTTTCTGCAAGCCGTGTCTCTTCTGAAGTTAAGGCAATGTGGCTTTCCGATACCCAAACAATTACGGTTGCTACAATTGCATTTCCTTTTAATTTTGAAAACTTTCAACTTCGCGCAGATGTTGCCAGGCGAGATGCGCCTGAAGAAATTTATCCTATGGAGCGGCCTAAAGAACCTACAATTGATGATGTAAATTGGTTAAATCATGATTTGGGAGTAGTTGAGGTTAAAGGGACTGCTGATTTGTTGAATTCAAAGGTTGAGATTGTAATTAATGGCCAAAAATTTGGGATTACAGGGACATCAAGCAGTAACTGGTCATTTACAAATAATAGCTATCCACTTCATTCAGGAGAAAACAAAATAAATATTATTGCCACAGCACTGCGTAATACGGCTCAAGTAGAAACCGGTGATATTACGGTTTATTCAGGGGATAGCACTACTCCTGATTTGATTTTATTGAGCCCTAGGGATCGGCAGGTTGTTGAGAGTGAATCAATGAGTCCCTCAAGTCCTCAGAAGCTAGGTATTACTTTTAAAGGGAAAACATTGCCAGGAGTAACCATTTCTATCCCAAGTAACTCAATAAATGTTGATTCTTTGGGAATTTTTGATGCCACAGTGAAACTTGATAGCCTATATGAAGGGAATAATCAATTTTCTATATCAATATTAGGGAATAAGCCTTTATCAATCAATAAATCATTAATAGGTGCATATAAATTTTATAATAATTATAAGTCAAATGCTTATGTTTTGAGAAAAGGAGATTTTGTATTTAATAAAAAAGGATTATCTAGTGGGGATATTAGAGGTGCGTTAGATTGGATCCCTTTTGATCCAGATCATTCTGGAATATATGTTGGTAATGGCAATATTAGAGAGGCTGTCTGGAATAATATTAAATTAAGTTCTTTAAAAGATGATTCTGGCTGGACTGGATATGGATTTTATATAGCATCCCAAATTCCAATAATTATTCCTAATGAAGAAGAGACTAGAGGCAAAGTTGCAAAAGACATAGAAGATTTCATGAGTCAATATCCTTCAACAATGTATGACTTGCCTTTCCTTAATATATTTAGCTTGAGATTGTTAGGACATTACAATGGCGCTAATGGTGGTTTTTATTGTTCAGAACTTGCTTGGTGGGCTTGGAAGAAACAAGCAATAGATTTTGGTGTAAAAAAAGTTGATTTGTTGTATCCCCCAGAAAGCAGCTTTTATGAAGGAACTAATGAAGATCGGTTTTTGGATTTAAACTCCATCCTTCCAGCATATCTTTGCCAAAAAACAATGAAAGTTAAAGAGGTGAATAAATGAAAAAAGTAATCTTTGTTTTGATTTTAATTGTTTCTTTGAGTTTTCAATGTTTTTCTGATAACTTGGGAATTAAATCTCCAGCAAATATTGCGATTGATAAAGGGGGCAATATTTGCTTTATTATTTTCGGGAAATGGATAGCTAAATTTGATTTATTAAAAGATTTTGCTGAAAGAATAAATCAGAAAACTGTTGATGCTATAGATTATTCAGAAAAAACATTGATTTGTGGAAAATTTTTGATGACTAGTTTTGAGGCTTCCGAAAACGCTAAAAATAAAACATATAAATATGGGAAAATATATAAAGGGTATATAAATAATTTAAAACCTAGTGAGACAGAAGTCGGTTTTGATGAAGTTCAAGATAAAGTTATTATTCCACTATCCAAATACTTCCAAGTCCAGCCTTCCCTAGAAGCAATTCTTGATAGAGTAATCTATCCTCAAAAAATAACCCTTGGATCTGATGGTAATATATATGCGATTGGAGAAGATGTTTTTAGAAAAAATTATAGAATAGGAATTATAGATCCTAACGATGGGCACACGATTTTTACTTTTGGCAAAACCGGAACGGGGGAAGCTGATTTATGGTTTCCAAAAGACATAGCTGTTGATAGTGATGGTATTATTTATGTTACAAACCATGTTTATTCAAAGGAGGGCTATAAACTTTATGCAGTTAAAAAGTATGATAAAAGTGGAAAGTTTCTTGGTAAATTTGGGACATGGGGTGGAGGAGGTGGCGAATTTAAGGATCCTTGGGCAATAACAATAGATAATCAAAATGGATATGTTTATGTTTCTGATTCATTTTATCCCTCATGGATGAGAGGGACAGGCTATGACCATCCTCAAGAAAGAATTCAAAAATTCACCAAAGACGGAAAATTTTTGAAAAGTTGGGGCGGGAATAAGATTTCAGGATTTTCAATATATCCGCCAGCACTGATGCTTGACCCAGATTTTAGCGATCCCATCGGGATGGTCGTTGATAGTCAAGGATATGTTTATGTATTAGAAGATGACAGGGCAAGAGTTTCTAAATTTGATGAAAATGGAAAGCTGATTTTGAGATGGGGAAAGCCTGGAACTGGACAAGGAGAGTTTCTAGGACCACAAGGCATAAGTATCGATAAAGATGACAATATTTATATAGCAGATACAAAAAATGATCGCATTCAGAAATTTGATTCCAACGGTAAGTTTTTAATGGAGGTAAAGTAAAGTGAAAAAAATAGTTGCTACGCTTTTTTGGGTATTGTTAGTTGTTGGGATTGTTTTTATAAATAAATCCGTAGCGGATACTTTAGAGACATCTGTTACTACCTCTGAATATCCTAAGATAGATGTAAGTGGGTATAAAAAATGGCTTTATTCTGATATTAAGGTTGATCCTCAAATTAATTATTCACTCTATGCAACAACAAACGAAGCGTTTAGAAGCCCCAAATTATATTCGAAACTAATGGATTGCTACATAGAAGGTAATTTACTGAAAAATTCATCTGTTAAATATAATGTTTTTCAGTCTCCCCTTGCGCCAGACTTTTATTCAGTTTATTTAGATTATGATAATTATTATTTATCGTTTGGAAATCAAACAGATTATTTAATATATAAAAATTTGATATTACATGATTTTGCATCTGGAGTAGGTGTTGGCGCAACATTTGATAAATTTAAGTTGTATTATTTGACATCAGCTACATATCCTGAACAATATGTGACAAGTAATTTCAAAAATTACAATACTTTTAAAAGTCCATCTTATAATGGAAGAAAAATCAAGGATTATATGATGATGATCAAAACTTAGAATATTGGGGTTTTGACTTAGAAAGATTGGATGTTGACGAAGAAAGCATTCAATTGTCCTTTGATGGTAAACCTTATAAAAGCAATAGAATATATTTCAAGGATGGTTTTGTTTTATTTCCAGCCGAATTAAGGTATAACTTGAAAGCCGTGATTTCTTATAAGCTAAACGATGGAAGTGAAGAAGAAAAAGAGTTTGATATGAGCCACGATTCCCAAAGAAAGGCGTTTCTTGTTCCATATGCCAGAATTATTGATAAAACTGAAGTTATTACCGTAGACGGCTTGAAACTATCGAAAGATTTTGACTATGCCGCCGATTACAATTTAGGATTATTTGTTTTTAATAGGAATTTGCCGGAAAATGCTGAAGTTAGAATAGATTATGATTATACTGTTGGATCAAATAATTATGTTACAGAAAACTTAAGCGGACAGACAGGTAGCACCTTTAATCTAAATCATGGGAATATATTGACGATTAAAATTGTAAGAAATAATACAGTTCTCGCTGAAAACCTAGATTATTCAATAACTTATGCTACGGGAGTATTGACCCTTTTCTCACCTCTTACAACTAACGAAACTGTTGTCGTAAATTATAATTATGTTGGCTTAAGGCAAGATGTTACAGGAGGATTTTTTGAATATAAATTAAGTGATAATACCAATATTGGGATTTCCCTGACAACCGTTTCTCCAAGAAAAGAAGACGAAAATTTGTACACGACTTTTAGCCCCTCCAGTTTTTCAATTCTTAACTTGTATGGCAAAACATATTTTAATGAAAACTCATATTTATTTGCTTCTCTCGCTTCAGGAGACACAAATCTTGATATAAGAACTAATGCTACAAAAGAATCAGATACATCTATAAATATAGAAGGACGCACACAATATAAAAACCTTATACTAAATGCTTCTTATAGAGCTACAGGCTTGAGATTCCCTTCGATTAAAGAAGTAAAGCAAGGAGTCCCTTGGAAATCCGAAGATAAAAACATAGCATTAGAATATTTATTAGGGAAAAAGTTGTCTTTTAAGGTGGGCTATGGAACCTCAACTTCGCAGGAAGGATCAGCATCTTTGCCGTCCTTAAATTTATCATTAATTTCGTTGGGTATGAATTTTAATCCAACAGATTTTTTAAACTTAGGCCTCGATTCAAAAATGCAAAATGATACAATCTCTTCAAGCCAATCTACCGTTGGCGGTTTATCTAATTTGCTTTATATGAATTTAGAGCTTAATCATGTTATGCCCATAGTTGCTTCTCTGACGACTGGGTCAGAGTTGATTGTAAAATATTTGGTGGCTTCCCAGAAGAATAGAATAGACAGCTCGTTTAATGTTGTTGATTCTGACATCCAAAAGAATGAGCTTCAAATAGGCACGCTCAATAAATTTGGCGATAAACTTTCACTATATCTTCTATCAAAAACATCTGAAGAAAAAGATGCTTCAAATAGTATTTCAAATAACACTTATTTCCCGTCCGTAAGAGCCTCCTATTTTTTGTATAAATCAAAAACAAGTTATTTGGAACTTTTTGGGGACTATGGATTTGTAAAAGATACAGGGACAAAAAATACAGAACAAAAAAATACTAGCTATGGATTGTCATACAATACTTATTATGATGCTACAAATACAAAACTCTTGGGCGTAAAACTAGTTCTTACAATGAAAACCTCTAATTACGAAGATTTAAATAATTTAGCCAATAACTATTCCGCAAACGATATATCATTTATGGGAGAAATAGATTTTTAATGAGTTTAAGATTTTCTAAATATTTATTTGTAATATTAGCTATTTTTTTGTTGGTTTGTGGTTCTTATTCCCAAACCCTAAACTCAAACCAGCTTGAGAACCCATATAAAATAGCGGTTTCAAATGGGTATATTTATTCTGTTGATACCGCAAACAACCAAATCAAGAAATTTGATTCTTCAGGAAATTTGTTGATTGCTTATGGTAGTTTTGGATCAGAAGCAGGACAATTTAATCAGCCTCAAGGGATTGCAGTTGATTCAAATGGGTATATTTATATTGTTGATACCGGGAATCAAAGAATTCAAAAACTGTTTGATGATGGCAAAACTATATCCTTTGTGAAAACTATAGATAATGTACCTGAATTAGCTGATCCCACATTCTTGTTTCCCCGATCAATTAGGGTAAATAACGATGGAGATATTTTTATAGTTGATACCGCAAAGAATCGGATTATTAAATATTCAACCGGAGCTTTGATTGGTAGTAATAAAGAAAAAGGGGTTTCTGCTCAAAGTGTTGGTTCTTTTTCTCCAATATTTGATTCCCCGTATGGTGCGGATATTGATATTGATGGATATATTTACATAGCTGATACAGAAAATAATAAAATTAAAAAATTTAGTATGGATGGTAATTTATTGCTTGAATTTGGATCAGCAGGTCAGAAGGAAGGACAATTTTTATATCCTTATGATGTTGCTGTTGACCTAAATAAAAATATTTATGTTGCAGATACGGGTAATCATAGGATCCAAAAGTTTGATAAATTAGGAGGATTTGTATCGTTTTTTGGAACTATGGGAAGTTTAGACGGTCAGTTTATTGCGCCAAGAGGCTTGTTTTCTACCAACTCTGGGTATCTTTATGTGGTTGGAGCAGACAATAAGATTCAAAAATTGGATGTTTCAGTGCGTCTTAATGATTTAGTAGTTTCAGAAAATTTTATTTCTCCAAATGGTGACGGGATAAAAGATAAAGTAGAGGTAAAATTTAAAATATCCGAGCCTTCTATTGTCAATGTTAATGTTTACGATTCAGATGGCTCATTTTTGATAAAAAAAATAGCGGATCACGAAAAAATATCTACTACTGAAGCTGTTATTGCCTGGAGTGGGAGGGATCAAGAAAACAAAATTGTAGAAAATGGAAAGTATAAAATTTTAATTTCTGGGAAAAGTATTGATAATAAAAAAGAATTGCTCTCTACTGCATTGACTGTTGTCGTTGATGTAAATGGCCCCTTAGTAAATATATTTTCTTTTGATTCTTCGCTTGAGGCTAAGACAGGTGTTATTTCAAAAATGCAAATAGGATATCAATGTTCTGAAAGCTCTGAGGCAAAAATACAGATTCTGACTGCAGAAGATAGTATTGTTTATGAAAGTGACAATTTAAACATTGAAGGATCTAAAGAATGTTTTATAAATTGGGATGGCAAGGATAACAATGGGAATATTTTAAAAACCAGAAGAGAATATACTGTTAAAATATTTGCAAAGGATTTTGCAGGGAATGTTGGAGAAAATGATAAAAAATATGTAGTGGATGGTACCCCTCCAGAAATAAAAGATTTGAGAGTTTCAAAAGCCATTTTTTCTCCTAGATTGGACCAACTAATGACAGTTTCCTTTGAGGTGAAAGACAATGTTTTTGATCCTCTATTTAATTTAAAGGCTTATGTAGAAGATGAAAACAGTAAAATTGTTTATAAAATTCTAAGTGCAGAAAGTGTTCCTTCTGGAGAAGTGAAAGTTTTGTGGAACGGAAAAGATTTAAATGGCGATCTTGTTGAAGATGGGGTCTATAAAATTATTTTGAAGGTAAATGATGGCGTTGGAAATTTGGGATATAGTTATTTGATTGTAGAAACGGATTCTACACCGCCCACAACAACAGCAATCCCCAGCGCTGTAGTCTTCTCCCCCAACAACGACGGCAAATTCGATGAGATCAACTTTAAACTAAAGTCAAATGAAAAAGGAAAGATTTACTTTAAGTTGGAAAAGAGAAAACAGTGAACCCCGATTATGATGATCGGGGTGAAAAGTATTTATTCAAAACTGAGCTTGCCGACGAAAACTCGTCAGTGATTTTTTGTTTTTTTGAAATTTTTACTTAAATAATAGGAAAAAACAAAAAGACTTAAATGGCATGAAAATTGCTATATTATTTTAAAAGAGATTTATATGAAGTTTATTAAAAGTTTTATTGTTGTTTTAATGATTGGTTTTTTTGTCAAAGGATCGATTGCTTTTCAGTTGGGAAATCAAGTTGAAATTTCTACCGAAGCTGAAAGTTTAACTGACTTTTTATTAAACAAAGAAAAACTTGATAAAAGTTTAGAAGATGGCGTTTACGATTACACCATCTACTCTATGGATGGAGCTGGCAACACAAGCAACAACATTACAGGTCAAATAAAAGTCGACACAATCCCACCTGACGTTTTATCCCTTGAAGCGTATCCAACCCCTTTCACCCCAAACGATGATGGTGTAAATGATACTGCAAAATTTGCTTATAAATTATCAGAACCCGCATATGTGACAACGAACATCTACCATGATGACGGTGCGAATTACAAAACTTATAAATCATCAACCGACAATTTTGTTTATGCTATGGATATTTCGTCCCTCGTCTATCGTCCTTCGTCCCTCGGTACTTGGGCATGGGATGGGAAAGGTGGTAGAGGGGAGCTTATAGGCGGAAAATATACATACCAAATAATTGCGGAAGATAATGTTGGCAATTTAATCTCTTCTGAAACAAAAGAGATTGTTGTTGACAGAGCTACCTCTCTCATACCATATTGTTACGCTGATCCCGACCCTTTTTCCGCAGTATGTGAGGAGGGGTGCCATACCGATATAAAATACTATATCTCGCGCAATAACGTTTTGGTAACAGTCGAGGTCATTGGTAAAGAAGAGAAGACCATAAAAACTCTCCTTTTGGGCGAGTTCCAAAACAAGGGAGATCATTTTGTTTCTTGGAATGGGGATTTCCAGGAAGATTATACGGGTCCTGTTTGTCCAAAAGACAAGACAAAAGTTTGTGACAGCGCGTACCAATTTAAAATATCAGCTTATGATGCTAACAATAAAGAGGGAGCGTTAAATTCAAATACGGTTTATGTTGATAACACTCCTCCTTATATTTCTATCTATCATGTTGATGTTGATTATGTTAGTTCCGAGGCTAGTCTACGATACAACCTTCCTGAAAATTCGATAGTAAACGCTGCCCTTTATGATGAAAAAGGAGCGTTAGTACAAAATTTTGCTTCTAATGAAGCCCAAAAACCCGGAGATTACTGTTTAACATGGGAAGGTGAAGAGAAGAAAACAGAAAATGTATATTTTAAGATTTCTGCAAAAGATTCGGCTCAAAATACTGACGAAAAAACAAGCGAGATATTTTCACTTACTTCAGAAAAGGGCTTAGTCCTTTCTGATTTTTTGACGACTCCCAATCCTTTTACGCCCAATAGTGATGCGATCGATGATCAGATTAAAATATTTTATAAATTATCTGGTGGAACTTTAGATTATAAGGTTAATATAAATATTTTAGATAGCGCAAAATCGACAATAAGAGAATTAGTAAGAGATGAAGTTCTGGAAGCTGGAAATCATTCAGTAATATGGGATGGATTTAAAACCGGGAATCAAAATAATATTGCGGATGACGGTGGCTATTATGTAGAAATTAAAGTTGAAGATAAACTTGGCAATAAAGTTAGCGGACAGAATGAATTAATACTTGTTGCAACAAGACCGGAAGTTGGTATTGCCACAAACTATGAAACCTTCTCTCCAAATAGCGACGGGGTAAAAGATGAAATACAGTTTGATTATTCCATTGATTATAACCAAACATATATAAGTAAAGAAGCCCTCGTAAAACTTGAAGTTTTAAATTCAAGTCTTGAGGCTGTTTGGGAAAAGATCTTTTCTCATTCACCTGGAAATTACTCTTATTTGTGGGATGGAAAGACCCTTTTGGGAGAGAGGGTTAGAGGAGGAGAATATTATGTAAAAATAAGCGCAACAGATGGTTTACGGACAAGCGCTATTTCTAAAACAGTCGGATTTTTTGTAGATGATTCGACTCCTGCATTGGAAATCATTTCTATAGAACCAAATCCTTTCAGTCCTGATATTAATTATAAAAAAGATCAGACTGTTATAAGTTTTAGCCTTTCAAAAAAGGGATATGTTACGGTTTCCGTTAAAAAAGACGGAGAGGTCATAAAAACTCTTCAAGAGAATAAATTAACAGAAGCGTATGTTCCTATTATCACGTCGAAAGTTGAGGTTAAGTCCTCTTCTGTCAAAATTAAAGGAATTCCGACACTTACATGGGACGGGAAAAATGAATCAGGTGAGTTTGTTCCAAATAATAATTATAATATTTTGATTTCAGCAACTGATTCTGCGGGAAATACTTTTGAGGCAAGTGGGGTTATCACGGTGGATAATACAGCGCCCGTTATTCCTACAATTAACTCTATATTTAAAAGCACAAATAACTCTTTACAGATTATTTCAGGAGAGGCTGAGATTAATTCAAGTGTAGAAGTTTGGGTAAATGGTGTTTTAACTAAGAAGGCCTTAGCAGCTGATGGAGGAAAATATTCATCCTCAATTACATTAAAAAAAGGCAACAACTTACTAAAGGTAAGGGCTGAGGATTTGGCTGGAAATGTTTCAATGTTTTCAACTACAACAGAAGTTTTTTATGATACGGATGAACCTGTCATTTCTAATTTATCCATTTTACCAAACCCTGCAACACTTGGGACCCTTGAGATAAGTTTTACTGTCTCGGAAACTTTAGCATCAAACCCTGTTGTCAAAATAAATGATAATCTTGCATCTTTTTCTTCTTGTCACTTGCCTCTTGGTCCTTGGTACTATGATTATAATGTGACAACAAGTGATGCTCAAGGATATATGATCGTTTCAATAGAAGCTGTTGATGAAGGGGGAAATAACACACTTTATACTCAAGAAAAACTTCTTGAAATTGATACCATTTTGCCAGATAATCCTATTATCAATAATATTTCTGATTATGCAAATAGTAAAACTCAATTAATCTCAGGGAAAGCAGAAGCTTATTTACAAGTTTATATCTATAATAATAATCTACTAGTTACCTCAACGGAAGCTTCCTCTAACGGAATATTTAGCAAAGCGATAACTCTTAATATTGGAAGTAATGAGATAAAAGTTAAAGCCAAAGATTCTGCCGGGAATGTTAGCGAATTTAGTAATTCTCAAATAATTATTTATGACAAAACTCCCCCTGAGATATCAGCTGTTGGGATCTCTCCATCTTTAT
>MEUA01000002.1 GCA_001771505.1 candidate division WOR-1 bacterium RIFOXYB2_FULL_36_35 | reverse complement strand
GTAAAAAGAATTCCTAACCCTTTATCTAAAAGCTCTTTCAGTCCGTAATTGGAATAGTGATATCGACTACAATATTCTTCCCGTAGTTTAATTAATAAGTCTCTGGTAAATTTCGGAAAAAGTAATAATTTATCCCTTAATTCCTGGGAGGCTATTATCTGCTCCAATACTTGTTCCATCTTTTGGGATTTTAATGATAACAGGTCACTATCTACTACTTCTTCTTGCGCTAAGCTGCTTGCTGTTTGTTGCTTTAGACTTTTTATCCTTTGTTGTAAAAAATCTTTTAAGTGTCCGTTGGCAAAGGCTTCTTTAATGCGTGTTGTTGTAAATGGCAGGCCAAATTCTTTGATTTGCTGAATTATTGTCTCACTTAAAGAATCACACTTATCAAGCTCGCTTAGCAAATCTTTTGCTAAGACCCTCTTTTCAACTTCTTGCACATTAAAAGATATAACTTTTTTTCTAAGCATGATTCTTCTATGATATTTATCAAAAGAATAAAGATGAAATTTCACCCCGATTAGGAAATCGGGGTTCAGGATATTTTATTCAAGCACTCCAAATATTTTAGCAGGGCGTGGGATTGCGACCTTTTCTTTATATATATGATAAAATTAAAATATGGATATAAAAAAGATTCGCAATTTTTCAATTATAGCTCACATAGATCATGGTAAATCAACTATCGCCGACAGGCTTCTTGAGTTTACAGGAACCATAGACAAAAGAAATATGAAGGAACAGGTTCTTGATACAATGGACCTGGAGCGAGAACGTGGAATTACCATCAAAGCTCAAGCAATTAAAATGGAATACAAAGGTTATACCATCAATCTGATAGATACCCCTGGACATGTAGATTTTTCTTATGAGGTATCCCGTTCACTGGCCGCCTGCGAAGGAGCAATACTAATAGTTGACGCCACCCAAGGAATAGAAGCCCAAACTTTGGCAAATTCATATCTTGCCCTAAACAGCAACTTAACAATAATCCCTGTCATTAATAAAATAGATCTTCCAAACGCAGAAATAGAAAAAGTAACTGAGGAATTGCAAAATGTATTCGGCTTTAAAAAAGAAGAGATTGTTCTTGCAAGCGCAAAAGAAGGGATTGGAATGGAAGATATTTTAGAATCCATCATAAAAAAAATACCCCCTCCCCAAGGAGACGAGAAAGCCCCTTTGCAAGCGCTAATCTTTGACTCCCATTATGATAGCTACAAGGGTGTAATCGCCTATATAAGAATAGTAAACGGAATTCTCAAAACTGGCACAAAAATTAAAATGATGGGGACGGGAGCAAATTATGAGGTGATAGAGATTGGAACTCTGCGGTTGGGTTTTGTAAAAAAAGAAGAGCTTACCCCGGGAGAAGTCGGCTACATAATTTCCGGCGTAAAAAATGTCAAAGAATGTAGGGTGGGAGATACAATAACCTATGAAAAAAACATGGCAAAAGAACCTCTCCCCGGATACAAACCGATAAAATCTATGGTTTTTTGCGGTTTTTATCCTATAAACCAAGGCGATTTTGAACATTTAGCAGAAGCTCTTGAAAAATTACAATTAAATGATGCCGCCCTCTTTTTTGAAAAAGAGACTTCCGTCGCTTTGGGGTTCGGTTTCCGGTGTGGATTTTTGGGACTTCTACATTTAGAAATTGTTCAAGAGAGACTTGAACGCGAACACAATATAGAGTTAATAGCGACAGCTCCAAATGTGATATATAAGATAAGTTTAAAAAACAAAGAGCCAATATTTATAGATAATCCGGCACAATTCCCCTCCCCTTCAGAAATAGAAAGCATTGAAGAGCCTTACTGCAAACTGACAATTTTTACGCCAAGTGAATACATAGGAAAACTTATGGAGATCACCATGGATAAGCGAGGAGAATATAAAGGGATCGAATATCTCGATCCTTCAAGAGCAATGATCCATTATGAGATCCCGTTGTCAGAATTGGTCTCAGATTACCATGATATTATGAAATCGGCCTCCCGAGGATACGCGTCTATGGACTATGAGCCGATCGGTTACAAAAAAGCAGATCTTGTTAAAATGGATGTCCTGCTGAATGAAGAACCTGTCGATGCCCTGTCTACCATAGTACATAGAGAAAAAGCGTATTACAAAGGGAAAGCTCTTGTAGAAAAACTAAAAGAGGTAATCCCCCGCCACCAATTTCAAGTCCCCATTCAAGCCTCAATCGGAAGCAAAGTGATTGCTCGTGAAACAAAACCAGCATTAAGAAAAGATGTCCTTCAAAAATGCTATGGAGGAGATGTAACCAGAAAAAGAAAACTTCTTGAAAAACAAAAAGAAGGGAAAAAAAGGATGAAGCGCGTAGGAACGGTTGATATTCCTCAGGAAGCATTTATGGCAGTCTTAAAAATAGGGAGCGGAAAGTAAAAAAAGACAAATAATACGATGGGAAAAAATAAAAAACAAGAAGAACTCCATAATAACAATTCTCTCTCTTCGCTTTATATTCACATCCCCTTTTGCAAACAAAAATGCAGCTACTGCGACTTTGCATCATACGCCGGCAAAGAAGATTTGATGGATCAATATATTAGTAAACTAACAGAAGAATTGCATTTTCTCCTCTCTGCAAACCGCTTTCCGCTATCTACTATCTATTTCGGAGGAGGAACTCCTACCCTTCTGCCAATATCTAATTTCGAATTTCTAATCTCTAATATTCAAAAGCTAATACCTAAGTTTCCCCGTCTGCAGGATGGGCAGGCAATGTCAAATTTAGAAATCACTATTGAAGCAAACCCGGGAACAATTGACAAAGAATATCTTAAAGCCTTGAGAGACTTTGGAATTAACCGCATTTCAATCGGAGTACAATCGTTCAATAATAAACATTTAAAAACACTGGGGCGTATACATGACATAAAAAAAATATATCAGGCATTTGATGCTGCAAGAGATGCCGGCTTTGATAATATAAACCTCGACCTTATCTTTGCAATCCCCGAACAAACCTTAAAGGAGTGGCAGAACGATTTAAAAAATGCGTTAAATTTGAAACCAGAGCATCTCTCAACCTACAATTTGCAAGTTGAGGAGGGAACACCCCTTTATGAAAAATTAACATCAAAAGGGAACGATTTGAATCGTCGTCTTTTGAATGAGGATCTCGACGCGCAAATGTATGAATTTGCGATCGATTTTATCAAAGAGAATGGATATCATCATTATGAAATATCAAATTTTGCAAAAAAAGGTCTTGAGTGCCGCCACAATATAACTTATTGGGAAAATAGAAACTATATAGGCATTGGAGCGGGAGCCCACTCTCATATAAACGGAAAAAGATGGGGCAACCCAGAAACAATAGAAGAATATCTAGATTCAAAACCAGTTGTAAAAATAAAACATGAAGAAGATATTACCTATGCCGCAAAAGAGACAATCTTTATGGGGCTAAGATTGATCGAAGGGATCCCAAAAGAAAAATTTAACGGATTTGAAAATGAAGTTGAAAAATTAAAGAGAGAAGACTTCCTTGAAGAAAAAAATAAAAGAATAAAGCTTACAAAAAAAGGTCTCTTTTTTGGAAATTTAGTTTTTGAAGAATTTATTTAACCCCGATTATTCTAATCGGGGTTAAATCTTTTTAAGCAAACGAAATCTTGAAAACAAAATAAAAAAATGTTACAATTATCACTCAATAAAGAAGAGTGCTAAATTATGACAAAAGAAGATATTTCAACAAGAAAAGAAGATATTCTAAGCGCAGTAGTGGAAGACTACATAAATACAGCAGAGCCTGTAGGCTCTTTTACGATTACAAAACACTATCTAAGATCGGTCTCTCCTGCTACTGTGCGAAATGAGATGCAGGAACTTGAGCAATTTGGCTACATAACACACCCACACACAAGCGCAGGGAGAATTCCGACAGACAACGGCTACAGGTATTATGTAGACAAACTAATGGAAACAAAAAAAATATCTGGGAAAGAGCTTACGCTAATTAGAAGTGGAATCAAAAAAATAGGGAGGGGGATGGAAGAGATAATGAGAGGATCCCTCAAGATGATCTCTTCTCTGCTAAACTATGCGACGGTTTTCGTCTCTTTTGGAAAAAACAAGAGGACACTCTCTTCCGGTTTTTCAAAAATTTTAACCCATCCTGAATTTCAAAAGGCAGAAAACATAAAAAACGTCATAGAAACTCTGGAACATGAACAACTAATCTGTAAAATACTGGAAGAATACTCAAAATTCAATCCTTTTAGCTTGCATATAGGGCATGAAAACAAATTTAAGCATATGAAAGACCTCTCCATTGTTGTAGCGCACCATCATTTAAGGGGGTTTGATCCTGGAGCTATTGGAATAATAGGCCCCACAAGGATGGACTACAACAGGGTTACTGCTATTTTGAAACAAGTCTCAAACGATTTAGAAGCTTTGATTAATGAAGAAATTCCCGGCACATAAAAAAACTTTATAAAACCAAAAATCCTAAGGAGTAAGAAACAAAATATGGAGACAGAAAACCAGGATACGAAAAATGAACCCCAAGTTCCTAATCAAGGTGAAGGGATAGAGATAAAGGATGAATTAGAAACCTTTCAGGGCGATCTTGAAGCCTTAAAAGATGAAATAAACAAAAAAGAAGACGAAAACAAAGAATTAAAAAACAAACTTTTAAGAACACTTGCAGATTTTGACAATTACAAAAAAAGAATAGCAAAAGAAAAGGAAGAGCTTATAAAGTTTGGAAATGAAACATTAGTTTTCGAGTTGCTGCCGGTTCTTGATTGTTTTGAACATGCGATTGCTGCGGCAAAAAAGTCAAATGACGAAAATATCATTTTAGGGATAGAACTTGTAAAGAAACAGATGATTGATACATTTAAAAAACTGGGAGTTTTTGAGGTTGAGGCAATAGATAAACCATATGACCCTCATTTCCATGAAGCCATGAGCAAACAAGAATCTGACAAACCTGAAAATACTGTAATCTGTGAACTAAGAAAGGGGTATACATTAAACGGAAAACTTGTAAGGCCGGCAATGGTAATTGTATCAGAGAAAAAATAGGAGGTTTTTAAAATGTCAAAAGAAAAAATCATAGGAATAGATTTAGGGACCACAAATTCATGTGTGGCTGTAATGTCAGGAGGAGAATCTGTTGTAATCCCAAATCCAGAGGGGGGACGCACCACCCCATCAGTTGTTTCATTTCCAAAAGAAGGAGAGAGGATTGTAGGGCAAGTCGCAAAAAGACAGGCGATAACCCATCCAGAAAATACAATCTTCTCCATCAAAAGATTCATGGGAAGAATTTTTAATGAAATAACAGAAGAGACAAAACACATCCCATACAAAGTTGTAAAAGGAAAAAATGATGCAGCCGCTGTTGAAATTTCAGGAAAACAATATACTCCTCCAGAAATATCCGCGATTATTTTACAAAAGCTTAAAAAATCCGCGGAAGATTATCTCGGAGAACCTGTTAAAAAAGCGGTAATTACGGTACCGGCTTATTTCAACGATTCTCAACGGCAAGCAACAAAAGACGCGGGAACAATTGCCGGGCTTGAAGTTATTCGTATTATTAACGAACCGACCGCTGCATCGCTGGCTTACGGAATGGACAAGAAAAAAAATGAAAAGATTGCTATATATGACTTAGGCGGAGGAACATTTGACATATCAATTCTTGAGATAGGTGAAGGGGTTTTTGAAGTTAAAGCGACAAACGGCGATACTCATCTTGGCGGAGATAATTTTGACCACACAATAATAGAGTGGCTTCTTGATGATTTTAAAAAAGACAATGGTATAGATTTATCAAAAGATAAAATGGCGCTTCAGAGACTTAAAGAAGCGGCAGAAAAAGCAAAAATAGAGCTTTCAACTACAATAGAAACTGAAATAAACCTTCCGTTCATTACAGCAGATTCATCAGGGCCAAGACATCTGGTTGTAAAACTGACAAGATCTAAGCTTGAACAAATTGTGGGGGATCTTATTGAAAGGACCCTCACCCCCTGCAAGCAAGCCATTCAAGATTCTGGACTTACAACAAAAGAGATAGATGAAGTTATTTTAGTGGGCGGACAGACAAGGATGCCAAAAGTTCAAGAGACTGTAAAAAACTTTTTCGGAAAAGAACCTCATAAAGGAGTAAATCCTGACGAAGTAGTAGCTATCGGGGCGGCAATTCAGGGAGGAGTTCTTGCGGGAGAAGTAAAAGAGATGGTCCTTTTAGATGTGACCCCTCTTACTCTGGGGATTGAAACCTGGGGAAGAGTCATGACCCCTCTTATTGAAAAAAACACAACAATTCCAACATCAAAATCGCAAGTATTTTCAACGGCAGCGGACGGACAAACATCCGTAGAGGTCCATATTCTTCAGGGTGAACGACCAATGGCTGATGACAACAGATCTCTCGGACGTTTTCATTTGGAAGGTATTCCTCCTGCGCCAAGAGGGATACCACAAATTGAGGTCACTTTTGATATTGACGCAAACGGAATCCTTCATGTGTCAGCAAAAGATAAGGGGACAGGAAAAGAACAAAAGATCACAATTACAGCGTCATCCGGCCTTTCAAAAGAAGATATTGAAAAAATGAAAAAAGAAGCAGAGGCCCATGAATCAGAAGACAAAAAGAAAAAAGAAGAAATAGATATCCGCAATCAGGCAGACGCAATGGTTTATACTGTTGAAAAGACACTAAAAGAATCGACAGATAAGGTTGACACCGCAACAAAAGAGAAGGTAGAAAAAGAGCTAAATGAAATGAAAGAAGTTTTAAAAGGGACAGATTTCTCCAAGATAAAAGAACAACTTGAAAGACTTCAAAAAGAAGTTTACGCTATGTCAGAACAGATATATAAAGCACAATCGACAACACAACAGGGGCAAACTGCCTCCGCTCCGGGGCAGGAAGGGGGAAACGCTTCTCAAGATGAAAAAAAAGATAACGACGATAAAACAATCGACGCCGATTTTGAAATGAAAAAGGATAATGAGGAAAAGAAATAGTTAACCCCAATTATTAACCCCGATTATAATAATCGGGGTTAATGTTCTGACAGTGGCCACAATTCATCGAGAGTAGAATCAATCAATAACTCTCTCCTGTTGCCGTGAATGCTTCTAACCATTACCCTGCCACTATCTCGCTGTTCAACTACAGGATATGGCCTGTCAGCCCCGCGATGAATAGTTCCTCTGTCAATCTTAAGACACGAACCATCAGATTTATCGGCCAACGCAAGACGATTATAAAAATCGGAACCTCTATCTTTTTTCGCTGCTCCGAAAATCCAGGAAGTAGAAAGATGAACAGACTTATCTCTAAAGTTTACAAGCGTCTCTTTCGACTTCCCTATATTTTCAAGCAAAAACCCATGCACCCTCTCAATTTCATCCCTTTTAACTTCTAAAAGCTTCAATGTCATACAAAAAGCTTTTATTGTTGCTCTATTGTACTCTTTTAAAACGGCATTATCCGCCTTAAGGTGAGAGCAACTCTCTTCATAAAATTTATCCAATCCCGCGACATCTGTTAGATCTTCTCTTAAAAACTTCAAACTTATTCCTGTTAAATTTCTCCCTAATTCGTCAATCACAGCTGAATTACGCAAAGCATACCATCTTATAAAATCATCTGAGATTGTACAGTTGTTAAATATTTCACCAATAACATCATGATTTGAAAGGGCTAAATGAAAAGACAAAGAGACCAAAGCCTGGAATCTTTTATATTCTTCTTCACAAAAGGTTAAGCTTCCAATCCCCTTAAAAGTTTCTTGTGCATGTTTTTCATCTAAATCGTACCCGGATGTCTGATATCTGCCAAACTTAAATTTAGGATTAATCCCAAGCATAATTTTTAAAATGCCATATAAAGAGATTTTAAAAAACGGATCCAAAAGATTTCGCATAGGATCCCCTCTCCTCCACCCTGAAAAAACAAATCCCATTTTATCATGATAGATTGCTTTATAGAGAGCGACAGGAAAAGGATCCACTTTAACCCGTGAAAGGCCGTTCATATCACAGCAAAAAGAACAAGGACGCAAACAACCATCAGTCAAAGAATCCAGGCTATTAAAAATAATAAAATCTGTGCTATCTTCCGTAGACTCAAGTACAACGTTAGAAAAATCAAACCATTCCATCCAGGGTAAGGCTAAATCTATCTGTTCTAAGTTTGGCATTTTTGAAACAATTTCAGCCCCTCTATTTACATCTTCATGGATAAGAGCCCCTTCAGTTATTCTTGCAAGAGCACGATTAACCCCAACCGCATCAAACACCCCTTTTGGGCTCAGCATCTCTTTATAGGCAGTAAACATTAACTTAGTCCCAGTAAGGTCTCCCCTCAATTTATTAAGGGGTGAATATCCCGCAGTATAACGTCCCGTTATTCCTTCAGGCATAATAATGTAACCTCCTTACATATATCACTAAAAATCAAAGCCACCCGCCAACTCGCCTCCCCTCCTTTTCCCTATCCCAAACAATACTATCCGGACTTATATTACACTCTGCAGCAAATTTTTTAATAAAATCCAACACCTCGCCAATGGGCTCAAAAGCATTCCGATTTGCAAGGCCATCGGCGCTTCCCACAAAAATCTGGGGCTTGCCATCTCTTTCGGTCAAGTAAATACGGGCATAGCCTCTAACCTTGTCTATTTTGACATCCTCCAAAAGGATATAGTTCACTCCAAAACTTAAAAGATGCATTAATAAGTTGTCATGGTCATCTTCACCCCACCCTCCAACCCTTAAACAGCTATCAACATCACTGGCAAGAAAGAGATCTCTGCCTAAAGATCTTGACCAAAATCTTATTATTACATCATCAAGGTTAGTTTTTTCAATAACTCTTTTACTTACAATATCTTTGATAATCCCATCTAATTCAGTCAAGAATTTTTCCTCTACATTAATCCGACGAAGTTCCATAATAAAAAGATTTAATTTTCTAAAGTTACCTCCCATATCGGAAAAATTAGGATTAAAGCGGGGAAGAGAATTGCCAAGCAGATGATGGGCTATGGGGCCAAGAGCTTCTTTTGCATTCTTAAATCTTCTTACAAAAATTCCGCCATCAAAAGTGTCACTGTTAATTCCAGATGCTGTAAACCAATTTTCAAACGCTAAAAAGTGACTTCTAAAATCCAGAAAAAGTTCTTCCCAAGTCTTTCCCAGCTCTTTTGTCCTAAAAGGGAGAGGAGGAACATCTGCAGCATGAATCCATCTTTCAGCGTCAACTCCAATACCTTTTGCTTCCTTTAGAAATAGTTTATTGTGTCTTCTTACCTCTCTTACAAGCTTTAATTTTTCTACAGAAAAACCACGAAAAAAAGGAAGAGAAGGGAAAACCTTATCGCCAACACTTCCAGGGAAAAAAATATTATGCGTTTCTCTTTCAATCTCAGCGCGAAAAGCCAAACCAAAAAGACCTTTTCTCCTTGCTGTCCAGCCGGCAGAAGAAACAAACAAAGATCCAAAATGAGACAATTTCCAGTCTCTCACAACGGAACGCGCTGCTTCAGAATCTAGCATAACAACTGCATCAAAAACCTCCGCCACTTTTGATAGAAGGCTATTTCCCAATCTTTGAACTCCTGTTTCGTCAGCGTCATCTAAAATTGCTTTAAAATCACAAAAATTTAATCCGGCAGATTCCCAAGCATTGGCAAGCGACACAAACTGCATCAAAGTGTTTTTCGCCGATTGGTGACCAAAGCTTCTAATGTTTTTCAAATAATCTCTTAAAACGAGTGCATATTCCGGCTTTAACATGGAAGCCATTTTAACGTCTTCTGCCAAAAGGGGCATATACTTTCTGTTGCTACAATGATTGCCCAATAATTCTTTAGTTAACGCAGGAGAAACAAACTCTAGATTTACCAAACCATGGAAAAAGAGCTTTAAAAAATTAACATCCACACTATTAGCCTCTCTTGCAACCTCAGCATTTGCCTTTTCAATTAAACTTATATCATTTTTTACTCTCTCTCTTAATCTATCTAACTCCTCTTCTCCGATGTCAAAAAGAACCGACAACTCTTGCAATTTACAATTTAAAGAAAAGCCCCCTTCCGCCATCCCCCACCGCTCTCTTTCAGCGGCAAAAAAACAACATTCATCATTATATAAACCTTTGTCCAAGGCCTCAAAAACAAGACTTGCATAATCTCCCATATCTTTAAACTTCCTAACATATTCAAAAGCTTTTACAAGATGCATATCATTCCTGTCTGCGATTAATCCATCGTGTATCATATCTGTAACGCAAGCAATATAATTTTTATGTAAATTTCCGCGTTCCGCACAATCTAAGAATTTTGACAATCTGAGCAACGCCTCATCTCTTAATAGGATTCCCTTCGTATAAAGGTATAGAATTGCTCGATACCCAATAAAAAAGACCCCTTTCTTATCAAGAGCCTCATCAGTTTTACCCAACAAATCTTCAAGAGAGGCCTCCCCTGCGTTAAAATTCGCACACAAAAGATGGGTATCAGCTTCAAGTCCCGCGCCTTTTAAAAGAAGTTTCTTACGCCAAGAATCAAGCTCTCCCGCATCCATATATCCTTTTTTAAAAGCCTTCACTATAACAGTTGGCAACCAGCCTACTGATTCATCTTGTTTTGCACGATTTAAAGCATCTGCCACAATAGAAACACTCTTTTCTCTCTGCTTAACAAACTCATCCTTATCTAGCAAAATAGAAACTAATATTAAAAGACGAACTAATTTTTTTTCTCTTCCATATACTAAAGCTTCGCAAACTACAGAGTCATCAATTTCAAAAATTCCTCCCTCTATACCTCTTAAAACAATAAAGTTGTAGGAATCGACGTCGTCTTCTTCCAACAAACATTTCATTAATTTGTCTAGAGCTTCTTGCCTGTTTATAAGTTGTCGTTCATATAAACAAATAACCTCTTCATACAATAAATATGATCTCTCTCTATTTGACAAAACAATTCCTATCTTTTCTAAGACTTCAGATTTTTCAAGCAAACCACAACTATACATATCTGCTAGATATGATATTTTTGTTCCGATAGAGTATTCATCATTCATCCTTCCAAAAGATTCATCATAAATAGCGGCAACTTCTTCTCTCCCAAAAATACCATTCTGAAAAAGCTTTATAGCAAACCCCGGAGCAATAGAAGCCTTATTGTATTCCATTAAAAAACCCTGCAGCTCAATTAGTTCAAAAAAGCTTCTAAATTTTTCAGGGAGACTGACGACGGAAACAGGAGGAACAGTGTTCAATTCCGGAAGATGAAGACATCTTATAGGGGTTCCTATTATAGTTCCTTCCACAAGTGGCAAAGGAGGTTTCATGTCAGGTTGGACAAAACTTGTCGCTCCTTTTATTCCAACTCTCATATTTTAAATATATTCTCCTTCTTATTTTTTGATAAAAAACAACTAAAGATAAAAGTTAAACCAACAAATTTCCTAGATATATATCGATAAAAATCCGTTAAAATTGCTTATAATCAAGCAATTTGATAAAATTATAGTATGGCAAACAAAGACTATTATAATATTTTGGGCGTAAATAAAAATGCGTCACAAGATGAGATAAAAAAAGCATTTAGAAGCGCTGCACGGAAATATCATCCGGATGTAAACAAAGAACATGGGTCTCCCGAAAAGTTCAAAGAGATAAATGAAGCTTATCAAGTTTTAGGCGACACGCAAAAGCGTCAGCAATATGACCAATTCGGAACAGCTGGCCCCGGGTTTAGCGGTGGTGAGGCTGGTTTTTCAGGCTTTGATTTTGGTGATTTTTCAAATTTTGACGGTTTTGGAGATATCTTCGATGTGTTTTTTGGAGGACAAAGAAGAGGGACAAGTCGATCAGGAAGACAAGATGGGGCAGACTTACGATACGATTTAGAAGTCACCCTGGAAGAAGCTTTTTCCGGCACAGAAAAAGAGATTGAAATCATACATTTAACAGCTTGCCATACCTGCAAAGGATCAGGGGCAAAGCCGGGGACTATCCCGTCAAAATGTTCATCCTGTAATGGCACAGGACAAATAAGAAGAACCCAACGTACCCCGCTTGGAGCTTTTAGCCAGGTTTCAACATGTCCGACCTGCAACGGATCCGGGGCCACAATAACATCCACCTGCTCAACATGTTCAGGCTCAGGAAGAGAAAAACAAAAACATACTATTAAAATAAAGGTTCCTCAAGGGATAGAGTCAAATTACAGGTTAAGAGTTAGCGGAGCCGGAGACGCAGGCATAAAAGGGGGAGCCCCCGGCGATTTATATGTGTTTGTACAGGTTAAAGAAAATCCTGTTTTTGAAAGAGAAGGGGCAAATCTATATACTAAACAGCCAATCCCTTTTGTAAAAGCAGCACTTGGGTCTGAAATAGAAGTTAAAGCTATAGATGGAACAGCTACTTTAAAAATACCGGCAGGGACACAATCAGGAACCATATTCAGGTTCAAAGAAAAAGGGATGCATTATGTTGGAAGCAGACGCCGTGGAGACTTTATGGTTGTTATAGAAATTGAAACTCCCAAAAATTTAACAAACGAGCAAAAAGAGCTTCTTAAAAAATTCGGACAAATCAGAAGAGAGATTTAATGCACAGATTTTTTGTTCCACAAGATCAGATAAAAAACGGCACAATTACAATAAAAGGCAATGATACAAATCATATAAAAAATGTTTTAAGGTTGTCAGAAAAAGATGTCATAGAAGTTTTCGATAGTTCAGGGAACATATATACATCAATCATTAAAAAAATAGAACCAGATAAAATCAGCTGTGTAATATCCGGCATAAAAAAAGAAGAGATTGAGCCACAAACTAAAATAACCCTCGCCCAATGCCTGCCAAAAGGCAAAAAAATGGACATGATTATCCAAAAAGCAACAGAGCTTGGGGTTTTTAATATAATACCCGTTGTTTCAGAAAGAACGATCCCCAAAATAGAAGAAAAATCTGATAAGAAAATTTCTCATTGGCAAAAGATCGCAAAAGAAGCGAGCCAGCAATCAGGAAGATCAATAGTGCCTCAAATAAAATCACTTACAAAGTTTGAAGACATTGTAAAACCATCAATAAATTATAATTTTAAATTAATCCCCTGGGAGGGGGAGAAAAACAATCCATTGAAAGAGGCGGTTGTTGTCGCAAGTCAGAATTCTGAGCCTCTACAACAAGATCATAAAAAGATACTTGTCCTTATCGGTCCCGAAGGAGGCTTCTCACAAGAGGAAGTCAAAATGGCAAACGCAAATAATTTCATTTCAGTAAGCCTTGGAAAGAGAATTTTAAGGGTAGAGACTGCGGCAATTGTCATTCTTGCACAATTATTTTATGAATTCGAATAAAAAAATAGTCACATATACCCTGGGATGCAGAGCAAATCAATATCAAGGGGCTATTTTAACAGAAGCTGTAGAGGATCAAATCGTAGAGGCTCATAATTCTGAGCCTCTACGATTTACAAAATTTGGACAACCTGCAGATATATATATTATTAATACTTGTACGGTAACTTCCGACTCCGACAAAAAATCAAGGCAAGCCATAAGAAGGGCCATTAAACTTGCAAAAAAGGTAATAGTTTCTGGCTGTTTTGCCAGACTAAATAAAGAAAGCCTACAAAAAGAATTTCCAACGGTTGAATTTATCGATCCAGATTTCAAGCCAACAACAAAAAGAGACGCCAATAGAATAAGATCCTTTTTAATGATTGAAGACGGATGTGAAAATTTTTGTTCATATTGCATCGTTCCTTACGCCCGCGGAAAAATAAAAACAAAGCCAGTGCAAGATGTTTTAAATGAAGCAAGAGAACTTGTAGAAACAGGCGCAAGAGAGATAATTCTTACCGGAATAAACTTGGGAGAATATGGAGAAAAACATCTGATTTCAATAATTGACAAGCTCTCTGAAATAAAAAACCTTTTAAGAATAAGGCTTTCTTCTATCGAACCTATGTATGTAACAAATGCTTTGCTAAAAACAATCTCATCAAACCCAAAAGCATGCCATCAGCTGCATATTCCCCTGCAATCGGGAGATGATCAAATTCTCAAAGCAATGAATAGAAAGTATAAGGTAAAAAACTTTTCAGACCTTATAGAAAAAATCTACAAAATTATACCAAATTGCGGAGTTTCAACCGATGTAATAACAGGATTCCCTGGAGAAACAGATCAAAACTTTAAGAATACTTATAATTTTTGCAAAGAATTTAGTTTTTCCAGAATTCATATTTTCCCTTATTCCAGGAGGGAAGGGACAAAAGCTGCCAAAATGCAAGATCAACTGCCCATTAAAACCATCAAAGAAAGGGTAGGCCAGCTTAATAAGCTTAGAGCTGAATTAATGAAAAAGTTTGCCGGCAATTATTTTGGAAAAGAAGTAGAAGTTTTGGTAGAACAAAAAGGGAAAGGGCTAACATCTAATTTCATAAGAACAAAATTTAACGGCACAAAAGATATAGTCGGCCAATTATACCGCTTTATTCTGAGAGAAGAAAACTTAATATTAGATTAACCTTGATTAAAATAATATTTTTTGCCCAGCTACTACAGAAAAGCTCCTACTTGAATAATCAGGCAAGGTTTCTCTTCCTGTCCTTAAAATTGAATAACCGACTTCTCCAAAAGTTTTACCTCCCCAACCAAGATCTCCTTCCGCGCCAATATAAACCTGGCCGCCATAAGATCCTGTAGCTTTCGCGCTGCGATAAACAACGTAATTTACTCCAGCTCCAACAAAAGGAGAAAAATGTCCCAGTATCTTTACAGGAAAAGTTACAACACCATCAAAGAGAATTGGAACTGCCTTCCATGAGCTATTATTTATGTCATTACCTTGAACATAACCTAGTCCAACCTTATAGGAGGTAGAATCCTCAGGCAATCCGACCATCGCACCCAACTTCATAGGATCAGGCAAAACAACATTTGCAGTCAAACCTAATAATCCACCAATCATTCCAAATTCTAAAGAAGCTTCAATCCCCCATCCCAACTTCCCCTTTGACATCTCCCTGGTTTTTATTTTAGGAGGTGGTGGCGGCGGTGGAGGTGAAGGGGGTAGCGGAGAAACAACAGCTTCAGAGGCTATTAATTCTCCCCTTGTTTTATCCCATCTTTTTAACATTGCCCTTTTTTCTGCCTGCAACTGTTTAACTTTCTTTGCATTACCCTGTTTTTTGTACTTTAAAATTTTTGTATCAAGAACATTAAGATACTCTCTGATAGCAGTTTTTTCCTCTTCCAGTGTCTTTCCAAAAGAAATTCCCACAAGCGAAAAGATAAAGGCAGACAACATTAATAAAGCAATAAATCTTTTCATCTTTTTTATCTCCTTTTTATCTTATTAGAAATACGTATATGATAACGCAACTATTTATACACTACCGAAAAGATAATTATTTTTCTTTTTTATTCAAGGCGACAAGCATAGGAGAAGCTATAAAAACAGAAGAGTATGTCCCAGCAATAAAACCAATCAATAAAGTCAAACAAAACTCCCTCAGAGTTGCCCCACCAAAGAACAGCAGAGAAAGAACAATAACTAACACTGTTAATACTGTATTGATAGATCGGGCCATGGTCTCCCAAATACTTTTGTTTACAACCTCTGCAAATGGAATCTTTCTGGCTCCGGGCTTCTTCATATTTTCACGAATCCTGTCAAATATAACTATAGTGTCATTAATTGAATACCCAAGTATTGTAAGAATTGCAGCAACAAAAGAGATATCTATATTACGCCATAAAAGTCCCATTATTCCGATAGTAATAAAAGCATCATGGATAAGGGCCACAAGGGCAGCAACCGCATATATAAATTCAAAACGAAAAGAGACATAAATTAATATACCGATAGAAGCTAAAATTAAAGCCCAAAAAGCCTGGCTTCGCAATTCGGCTCCGATCACAGGCCCTACAGTATCAACCTCGAGAAGTTCCACCCCTCCACACGATTCATTCAAATCATCGACTATCTTCTGTCTCATTTCTGTTTCAAGAGGTAATGTTCTAATAAATACATCCTGATATCCCGATCTTTGAATAACCGCCTCCCCAAGATTAAAACTGTTGAGAACCTTTCTCACTTTAGAAATATCAACCGGGTTATTCTGAGTAATTTCTTCTGAAGTAAAGTGAAGATTAATAAGCGTCCCACCCGTAAAATCTATTCCAAAATTCATAGGGCTGCCACGATATACAGAATTAAAAACAAGCCCTCCCCATCCAACAATTATAAGTATTAATGAAAGGGAAAACCAAAGTTTTGTTTTTTTTATTATATTAAAATTCATTTATACACCAATTTAGTATTCGGGTCAGAAACAACTCCACTGTCTATCAACATATTAAGCATCATCTTTGTCAATGTTATCGCAGTAAACATTGAAGCCAAAATACCCACTGACAAAGTCACCGCAAATCCTTTGATGGTTCCTGTCCCTATAAAAAACAAGGTTGCGGCAGCAACAATGGTTGTTACGTTTGAATCCACAATAGTAGATAAAGCTCTGTCAAATGATGCGTCAAGAGCTGATTTAATCTTTTTGCCGGACCTTAATTCCTCTTTTAATCTTTCAAAAATAATAATATTAGCATCAACAGCCATTCCAAGAGAGAGCAAAAATCCGGCAATCCCGGGAAGAGTCAAAGTTGTTCGGATTAAAGACAATAACGCCAAAGTAACAAAAATATAAATAATAAGAGAAAGGATGGCGATAAATCCGGGCAAGCGATAATAAAAAACCATAAATAACACTATAAACAGAAATCCTATAATTCCGGCAAACCTACTTTTTTCTATAGAATCACGGCCCAAAGTAGGCCCAACAATCCTAGTCTCCCCTATTTTTATAGGAATAGGCAAAGAACCGGCTTTAAGCTTAACCACCATATCTCTAACTTCCTCCGCGGAAAAGTTTCCAGTTATTATCCCTTTTCCCTCTGTTATAGGGGTATTAACATTTGGCGCAGAAATTATTTTTTTATCCAACAAAATCGCAATGGGTTTCTTAACATGCCTGGTTGTAAGCCTTGCAAAAACAGATGCTCCTTCAGAGTTAAGCTCAAACCCTACAGAAGGATTACCATATTCATCAACCTGAGGATATACCGCTTTAAGATCACTACCTGTAATCGCTGTATCTTTTAAAATTATAGGCTGGCTGCTAACCACCTTGCCATTTTCAGTATGATCTACTGAACCTAAGCGAGCTGAGGAACCATAATATTCTTTAACTTTTTCAGGCGTAAGAACATCTCCTCCCGCAGGCGCCCACTCGGCCTCAATAAATTCCAAAAGGGCTGTATCTCCGATAATTTTTATCGCCCTGTCAGGATCTTTAACCCCAGGCAATTCAACAATAACTTGATCTTTCCCTTTGCGCTGAATTACCGGTTCAGAAACCCCTACAGAATCTATCCTATTTCTTATAACAGCAACAACGCCATCCATTGAATCATCATTAACTTCAACTTTTTCTGTGCTTTGACCTACAAATACAAGTCGAGTCCCTCCCTGAAGATCAAGGCCAAGGTTAATTGGCATACTGTAAATAACAAACACCGAAGCCGCCACAACAAAAAGAATAATGAGTGAACGGAATTGATTAATGTTTTTCATACGTTGAAGTAAAATTGTACCAGAATTTTTTTATATTGTCTAATTTTTCAATGTTGATTTAACCCCGATTGTTTTTATCGGGGCAAATAATGAACCCCGATTATCCTAATCGGGGTGAAATTCAAAAAAAAAACCGATATATAAACATGAGTAGAACTTCAAAAGAATTGTCTTACAAAAGGAGTTAAATGAAATGCTTAGGACATATCCAGTTTCGAAACCAAGTAGCGCTCCTGCAACTGGCAAATTATTCTACGAATTTTTAATGCAAAATATCAAAAGACCTGCAGCTGCAAACCATGAGATTTGGCTTTCCGGAGTAACAGATCAGCTTAAGCACCCTGACAAATTTGCTTTTAGGGGCGATATCCCAACGGGCAAATCTTTAGAAGTAATTTCTATAGCTGGAAACCCAGTAAGCTCTCCTTATGTATTTACCGGTAAAGAAGATTGTGTTCTTGTTTCAGACTTATCGGATCAAGCAAAAGAAGAATTGGGAATTTCTCAACAAGCACCGCTCAAGGATAAAGTATTCAATAGCAACTTTAAACCTTATGATCAATTGCCGGAATTAACCAGAATAAGCAATGAGCTTGCCGTATTATCAGTTGCAAAATCAATTAGTAGTTTTTTGGCAGGCGTAAAAGGAAAAGCTAATTATTCAGAAAAAGATGTTTTTGGATTTTTAGTTGCCGGTTTAGAAGATTTAAGCAGCTCTGAAATGATGCATTTATTGCATGGAAATCACATAGCATGGGCAACTCTGGCATATATTAGAGGACAGGGAAAGGTTTCCGGAAATATTTCATCGGAATTTCATGGACAAAATCCTACTGATTTTTATATAAAAGACTTAGGAACCGTATTGCCAACCATATTTTTTGCTTTAGCAAGCTTGGGTTCTGACCCTATGTTTTTCTATACTAAATTAGATGTTGAAATTTGGGGAGCAAGAGAAGCTGCAGAATATATGAGACAATTTATGCCTGAAATTTTGGGAGCAAAAGAAGTTTCAGGATACATGCGTCAACTTATACCTGCATCTGTAAAAGGATAGCTTAATAAATTTTTGAGGAAAAAAACATAAACATGATAATGATTAATTTGGCACATCCTGTAACTATTGCTAACAATACAAAAACAGCTATCCCCACATATCCAAGCGAACTTCTTAAATTATTGAAAGATCCCTCTTCCTTCTTATGCCAAGAAACAAGATCAACAATAGAAAAAATTAGATTTGAATTAGGAGAAAGCTATTTACCACTTCTTTTGCAGCCAGGTATATTATCAAGGACTGAGGAACTAATAGATTTTGCAAGAAAAAATAATATGCCAGAGCCGCTCACATTAAGAGAACTGTTTGCTAAACATTTAGGCTGCTATAGAGATGTGTATAGAGGATTGGCTCTTACTAAGCAAGAAAAAGAAGCAATACTTGTTAATGGCATGGGATCTGCTTTTGCAAGAAATGAAAAATCTTATATCGAAGCATTAAAAAGAATGCTTATAGAGGGAATCTCCTCATTAAAAGGTCTGCATACTGCAAAAGGTCATACTGCTGAGAAAGACTGCTCTCCGTTGCTATCGCTTTCAGAAGACGAGGAGCTTGCTATTCTCATAGCACGAGGGCAAACCAACAAAAAAAGAGAGCATGCTTTCGTTTTTATGTTAGAAATTCCAAAAATATTAACAATTAACGGGCATAGTTATCAAGAATTTTTTGCCTTCTTTAGAATTAACCCCAAGTACATTAAAGGATGCCAAAAACATCTTGTAATATTTGAAATATACACCCCAAGAGATAGAAGGCCATGGTATGCATGATCAATCCTTCTCGTTTTCATCCAGTATTTCTTTTCTTACCTTCGCCATTAATCTCATAAAAAATCTCAAATTATGTAGTGTCAAAAGCTGCATCCCCAAAATTTCCCTCGCCCAAAAAAGATGCCTTATATACGATTTGGTAAAATTTTTACAGGCATAACAATCACAATCAAGATCGATCGGAGTAAAATCCTTTTCAAACTTCGCATGTCTTATGCTTGTTTTTCCATCGAGTGTCAAAAAAGACCCGTGGCGGGCAAGGCGCGTAGGAATTACACAGTCAAAAAGATCTGCGCCCCTCTTGATTGCCCCTAATATATCGGAAGCATACCCCACCCCCATCAGATGCTTTGGCTTGTCCTCCGGCAAAATATCTGTAACGATATCAAGCATATCAAACATCTGATTTTGAGGTTCGCCAACAGATAAGCCCCCTACCCCAAAACCAGGAAATCCAAGCGCGGCAATTTCATTTGCGGATCTTTTTCTCAAGTCATCAAAACATCCCCCTTGAACTATTCCAAACAATGCCCCATTCTGTACACTGTTAACTGTAAACGGATCGACTGAGCTCGCCGAAGTCTGTTCACTCTTTCCCGCACACTGTACACTCTCTTTCGCCCAGCGGGTCGTTCTAATAACCGACTCTTCAGCTTCTTTTTTTTCGCAGGGGTAAGCAACGCACTCATCAAGGGGCATCATAATATCTGACCCAAAATCCTGCTGTATTTCAACAACTTTTTTTGGAGTAAAGAGATGTTTTGTCCCGTCAAGATGAGATTGAAATTCTACCCCTCCATCCAAGATTTTTCTCCTATGCGCCAGACTATAGACCTGAAAACCACCGCTGTCTGTAAGAATCGGTTTATCCCAATTCATAAATTTATGAAGACCCCCTGCCTCTTTTATTAATTCGTTTCCAGGGCGGAGATAGAGGTGATAGGTATTTGCAAGAATAATTTGAGCTTCTATTTCGTGGAGATCACGGGGAGAGACAGCTTTTACAGTGGCCTGAGTTCCGACGGGCATAAACATGGGGGTCATAATCTCCCCATGGCTGGTATAAATTTTCCCGACCCTTGATTTGCTCTTCTTGCTCTTTTTAATAATTTCAAATTTAAACATTATTTTTAATTGTAACATAAATTAAGAATAACTAAGGAGAGTATAGCCGCAATAATTTCAGAACAGACTGAAATCCCTATCATTTTATTGCGAAGAATAAATAGAGAGAAAATGATTAATAAAAAAGTTATATCCTTTAAGATAAAAACATATCCCCCCAAAAATGTCACAGCAAAAGAATTGATGGAGGAGCTTAATCAATCAGGTCCATTGCTAAGTGAAGAAACAATTCAAAATATCAAAGCTTTTGGAATCCCTTCAACAAAATCACGTATACAGGAAGCCTTTTCTAATGGCTCTTTGGAAAAATTTTTAAGGCAAATAGAAAAACAAGAAGCAGTAAAAAGAGATAATCCTTCTGGCATAAATTCTAGAGGTGAATACAACAAAAAATCATTAATAAAACTGGCCAACATACTTTCAAGCGGTGAGCAATCAATCAATATAAAATATCCAGACTACCCTCTAAGCAACCTATCAGAAGAACCTGATGCCGATGAGATAAAAAGATTAATAAGATCAAACATGTCTGCTCCATCAGAATTTAGACACCCCCAGCCAACAAAACAAAATATTGAAGATGTATTTTATGCTCTCGCTTTTTTGACTGGGGCTCTTAAGGATTTTGAAGAAGATCTTCCCGGGACGTGGACACCAAAAGTAATCGACTTAAAAGTTTTTGCAAAAAACCAGGGAGGACTAGTAGTTTCTCGTAAGGGACAGATTGATGATGACATAAATACCCTATTAGAAGAAGGGGGATACATTCATGAGGGCCGCGTAAATATTGATAAGATCATCCGGAAAGAGGTCTCATATGATACAAGAGTCCCAAGTCTGGAAGATCAGTTTCGATCTTCGCTTGAAACATTTATACATCAAAAATACCCTGGACCATTTAATAATGTATCTGAAATAGTTTATAAATTGCTTTTAAAAGCTATTATATGCGGATTAATACAAACCAAAACGGAAGATATGATGACTCATGATGGACATCGCAACGAATTTGAAAAAATCGAAAGACTGAAAAAACTTATTAGCCGCGCAAGAGTAAGTCAATACGATAATGCTGTTGAAAATTATATAAAAGCAGCTCAAAATCGATACGGACAAGACAGATTTGAATATGCTTTTTGGACAGAAATTTCACTTGGTTATAACATCACGGAATAATGGCATAGCCCTCTTTTCTACTTATACTATATTAACCCCGATTATTTATAGACGAACAGAATTCTAGCAGAGTGTTGGAAATTTTCCCAGGTATGAACCCCGAGTTCCTAATCGGGGTGAATAATCGGGGTTTAAATAAATCATTCTTCATTCAAATTACACAAGTTTTTTTTACTCCAACACGATATATATAGTGAAAGCCATCTGCAATCATAAAGTTTTTTAGGCTGGTTGACAGTTAATTGTCAACCGCAAAGGGCAGCAATGACTGCCCTTTTTATTTTAAATAAGAGAGCAAAAAAAATGATAAATGACATTCCGATCGAATCAGGACAAACATCTTACGTCAGGCATTGTCCTTTGGGTTTTAAATTTAAGCTACAAGATATTTTATTTGTCTTGATAATAATATGTTTATTTACACTCGTGGTGCCAGCAAATGCCCAGGATACAACACCCCCAATCCCTTTTTCCATAATATATCCTTACAACAAAACAGAATTGAAAGATATGACATTTGCCTGGTCAGCAAGCGCCGATGATGTGGGGATTGAAAGTTATGAATTATATCTAAATAATGAGTTAAAAGCCTCAGTTGACAGTTCTATTCTATACATAACCTTAAGCAACCCCTTATCAGACGGAGCTTACACTGTTTATATAATAGCAAAAGATTATGCGGGGAATAAAACAAAAACTCCAGAAATAACAGTTTATGCAAACAGCTCTGCGCCTTCTATTAAAATTTATATAGATAATGAAGAAATCCCGTCAGGAAGCCCTATCAGGCGAATGCCTTTAATTACTGTATCATTGTTAGATTCGGCAGGGATTGATAAAAATTCAATTAAACTGGTAGTAGACGACAAAATTGTCAATACCTCAATTCAGGCAAAAGAGACAAATGCTTCTTATCCTTCCGAATGTACACTATCATACAGCGTGCCAGATCCTTTAAGCGCAGGGATGCATACTATTAAAGTAGAAGCCACAGATCAATTCGGGTATAGAAGTATATCCGCACTTAATCAATTAGAGGTTAAAGAAACAGCAACTATAACCGGATTTCCAATAAATTACCCTAATCCATTTAAGCCTAAACATAGTCAAGCAACCAAAATATCCTACTCTTTATCGAATGACGCATATACAACCATTTATATTTATGATCTCAACGGTCAGATATTAAAAAGATTTTCAATATCCCCGGGAGAAGAAACTTCGGCAGGGGTGGGGAGCGGAGGGAGACAGGGATATAACGAAGTTATATGGGACGGAAAGACAGATTACGGCAACATCGTTGGGAATGGAGTCTATATATATTTTATAGTATCAGCAGAAAAAATATTGGGAAGAGGACAATTAGCTGTATATGATTAAAAATTTAGCTATAATTTTAATCTCTTTTTTATTGCTGGTTTCTCCAGTTTTAGGAGAAAGTTATACAGTTGATATCTCTCAAACCGGAGTCGGAGCAAGACCAATTGCTCTGGGAAAAGCTTTTGTAGGGGTCCCTGATGGGTCAAATGCAATAGCTTTTAATCCTGCAAGCATAGCTTTTACTCCTCATTTTGAAATAACATCAATGCAAACAAAATTATTGGATACTGTTGAATACAAAATGTTTGGAAGTGTGGTTTCAACAAAGATCGGGAACATAGGGTTTAATTATGTTTCTGCTGTAAGCCCTGCAGGATATGAAACAACAGATCAATCTAGCCTCTCTAATGCAACTCCCATTAACTATGAAAGCTCCATGATGATCTTATCATACGCTATGAACATGAGGAATCTCATACAAGCTTCGAATATAGGATATCTCTCTTTTGGAGTGAATGCTAAAATAATCAACAACAAATTAAATAGTTCAAACGGTGGATCAGGATCCGGAATTGATGCTGATATAGGAATGCTTCTTATAACTCCAAAGGACTTTAATTTTGGTATCTGCGCGCAAAATATGTTAGGAGGAGAGATCAACTGGGATTCAGGGAATAAAGATATTTTTCCTGCTCTTATAAGATTTGGGGGGAGTTACAACTGGAAAAGAGCAAAAACATTGATCACTTGCGATGGAGTAATCCCTTTAGAAGAAAATCATCCATTAACAATACATGCAGGTGTAGAGTGGACACCTATTGAGTATTTTTCATTAAGAGCGGGGTTAGATCAGGACGCGCTCGGAACAAATGAAGTAATACACAATTTTACATATGGGGTCGGATTAAACTATAAAGGGCTTACATTTGATTACGCATACAAACAAAAAGGGGTATATTCTGATATAAGCACTCACTACATATCGTTATCTTATATGCCTTAAACCCGATTATCATAATGGGGTGAATAATCGGGGTTAATCTATTATGAGGGGGCTTCTAAACGCAGATGGCAGCCTCCTCTTTTTTATCTAAAAGATCAGCATCGCATCGCCAAAACTAAAAAAACGATAATAATTATCGATAGCTTCTTTATACGCGTTCAAAATAAATTCTCTACCTGCAAAAGCAGAGACCAGCATTAATAGCGTCGATTTTGGCACGTGAAAATTAGTAATCATCGCATCAACAACCTTAAACTTAAACCCTGGATAAATGAAGATATCAGTTGAGCCGTAAATATCATTTAAGGCATTCAATCGATTGGAATGGGCCAAAGTTTCAAGGGTTCTAACGGTTGTTGTTCCAACAGCAATAACACGCTTCGCTTTTTTTATAGATCGTAAAACGTCGACAGAAATCTCAAAATCTTCTTCATGCATCTTATGATCTTTTATATATTCAGTATATACTGGTTTAAAAGTCCCAAGCCCTGTATGCAACGTTATTTTTTTTATCTCAACGCCTTTTGATTCTATGCGGGCTAAAAGCTCAGGGGTAAAGTGGAGCCCTGCTGTCGGAGCGGCAGTCGCTCCATCTTTTTGCGCGTAAACAGTCTGATATCTATTTGTCATTTCTTGTAATTTATGATCAGCAGGCTGTTGGCGCAGATCCGTTATATAAGGGGGGAGAGGAATCTCCCCTTTTTCTTTCATAAATCTATCCAATTCCCCGTTGAATCTAATAATCTGTTCCCCCGATTCAAGTTTTTTCAAAACTTCACCGGTTAAATAACTAGAAAAAATTACTTTAGAGCCGACTTTAAGTCTTTTTCCAGGCTTTACAAGACATAGCCATTCACTTTTTTCAACATGCTTAGCCAGCAAAACTTCAATTCTAGCGATCCCTTCCGCTTTACGCCCAACAAGATTGGCAGGAATTACTTTAGTATCGTTTAAAACCAAAAGATCTCCAGAACTTAAACAATCTACAATGTCAGAAAAAAAGCGGTGCTCAAGAGAACTTTCTCTTCTGCTTAAAACCATAAGCCTCGATTCATCCCTCTTTGTAACAGGAAACTGCGCGATAAAATCAAAAGGAAGATAATAATCAAAATCAGAGGTTTTTAAGATGTTAGAATTAAAAGTAGGCATATAAATATCTTGAATACGGATTTAAACCTTTGCTTTCTCTAAAATAATTATTCTTTTTTCATGAAGATCAAGTCGATTATCCTGATCATCATCTTTTGCTTTTGCAAAAATCCTATCTTCTCTCGCCCTTTCAAGCTCACCCATAATCTTATCAAGCATTGTTAATGTCTTCCCTTCAAACGCTTTTAAGTCATCTTTGGTCGCAAAGATTTCAAATAATTTTTCTATATCTTTTTTAGTTATCGCCATAATTTAGATGATAATAATATCACAAGTTACTTTCTAAAAACAATATTAATAATAAAAGTCAAAACAATAGAAACAATAATCATACTGGTAACAGGGATATAAAGAGTCCAGCCCTCTCTTTTAAGAGCAATGTCTCCAGGAAGATTCCCAAACCAAGGAATTCTTGCCATCAAAAGAAGAAAACCTCCCAACATAACAAGCCCGACACCAATATATATTAACAATCTTGCTAAACCTTCTAATGCCACCTTTCTAAATTTCCCCAATAATAAATTTGACAGGAACTTCAAAGACACTCGCAACTGCCAGCCCCCCTTGAGTCGATGGAGCAAACTTCCAGGTTGCCACAGCAGCTGCAGCCGAATTGTCCAAATCAATATTGCCAGAAGAGGTTTTTATTGCAATACTTTTTACATTTCCATCAAACCCTATGTTCGCAGCTACAACAGAAATGCCTTCCACCCCATTTTTCAAAGCTGGTTCAGGATATGTAGGAATCACAAAGTTTAAAATCTGAGGAGGAATTATCGGCAAGGGGGATGGAGTTGGCTTTATAATTTCCGTTTTATCATCTGTAAAATTTTTCACAAGTGGTTTAACAACAGCATGAGAGAGAGCAAAACTTTTTGTTTGGGAGTTTGAAACAATTATCTCACTATTATAAATAAATGCCGAAGGCTTAACCTTAATTTTATATCCTTGAAAAATAAAAACAAATGAGGCAACAATCAATACTGATAAGGATGCAAAAACAAACTCTTTAACTTTAATCATAAAATACCTCCAAGTTTAATTAAATAGACCTAGACACCTTAACCATGCAACATTTAAAACATTGCGGCAACCTAAAAAGTACTCCCCATTTTAACTGTTATAACTCTTCCCGGCATAGGATATTTTATTGTTTCCCATGTAACAGGATGAAGCCCTACAGACTCATAATAAGACTGGTCAAATAAATTGTCAATCTGCAAGATCACAGAATAATCTCCAACCATCCTTTTAAATAGTGCATCTACAACCGAATAAGCAGGGATCTCTGTCTGGTTGCTAGAATCAGAGAATTGATTCCCCGCATTCCGCAAAGACAATTTAAACACATCCTCCCATTTAAAACCGATATTATACTTAGTATTGGGAGTGTACGGTAAATAGTTGCCAATAATTGAAGGATCTAAACTCTCTCCGATTTTAGCCTCTTGCCATGTGGCATTTGCAAAAACTGTAAGAGATTTCCCTATTTTTCCGCTAACATCAAGTTCAACTCCCGAAGAGTCAACTGCGCCAAAGTTAACCGCAGTAGTAGTAAATGTTGACGGATCATAATTCCATGAAATTAAATTACTGGTGGCCGTTTTATAATAGCTCAAATCAACAACCCCTCCTCTCCAAAAATTTTTACTGAATCCTAGTTCATAACTTTGGCTTTTTTCCGGCTGCAAGGCTTCATTTCCATACATCAACCAAACAGAATCGTTCCAATAAAGATCATTCAAAGTAGGAGCTTTAAACGCCGTTCCATAAGATGAACGAAAAGCAAATCCCAAAGGCAAAGAATAATTTACGCCAATTCTAGGATTTATTGAACTTCCAAATTTTGAGTTTTGATCCAGACGGCCGCCAAAAACCGCAGATAAGGGCCCTTTCTCTAGATTTTCTTGAAAATATGCCGCATTATTAGAAATTTCTCGTTTGATTCCGATATAAGGGCTATCTCCAGTATCAATTTTTCCATCAAAACCAAAAAGATGAGAGCCAAAGCCTCTCGAAAAATTAGCCCCAATTTCATTTGCCCTATATTGAGTATCCTCAAACAAAGATGTAGAGAAATTATAAGAATGATAATCTGTTATAAACATATTATTATAAATTTTTAGGCTAGTATTAACTTTGCCGTCAACATCTTCAAACCCTAAATTAATAAAAAGATTTTTATCTTTTTGTCTGTTATCGGGAGTCGAAGCCGAGTAAAGATCATCTGGCGAGTTGGGAACACCCGAAATCCCTTTATCTGCATCATAATAACTTAGCGCAAAATTCCATTTATTAAACAAGTTAATACTCCCCAAGAGGTCATATGCAGCATATTCACTGTTTTCCCTAAATCCGTCAGATTTAATAGCATTAAAAAACGCCGAATAATCAAAGTTATTTAACTGATTGCCAAAATAAATTTCATAGTTTTGTGTATTATAAGTCCCATAAGAAAGGCCAAGGCCTGTTTTATCTACCGTTTTTTTTGAGATAATATTTACAACCCCTCCTATAGCATCAGAGCCATAAATTGAAGACAAAGGGGCCTTTACAATCTCAACACTTTTTGTACCAGATAAAAACAAATCATTAAAATCAATTAACCCTAATAAGGGCGAATTAATTCGGACTCCGTCTTTTAATACAAGTACCTGCTGAGATGTAGCTCCTCGAAGCCGAACGGTTCCTGATGCTCCTAAATAACCAGTAGCCCTAACATCAATACCAGCAAGATCATCTAACGTCTGATAAAGTGTCATTTTAAAATCATCAGGGTTTATAACTTTGGTTTTCCATGGAGATTGATATTCATAGACAGGCTTTCTAAGAGCTGTGACAACTATCTCTTTGCCCACAAACCTTGGCAGTTCAAAAGCAAAAGAGGAGGTAGCACAAAATAAAAAAATAAAAAGAAGGATCAAGGTGCCAAGGGACATAGGAATCAAGAAAGACAAACAAAAAGACAAAAAAAATCTTAAACTCTTGAAGCCAGTTCTAGCGAGCTTCCCAATGCCGTGAAACCGTGAACCCGTGAAACCTTGAAACCTTATACATTGTCTCATTACTCTACATCCCCTTTTTAAAAGATATAGAGTTCCGGGATACCCTTTTCTTCCAAACAAGGCAGGAATAGAACCTGCAAAACCGTTTACATCTCTCCCGACTGAGCCGCTTGTTTGGAACCATCTATAAGAAGAACAATTTCTCCCTTAATATTTCTGCCTACAAATTTTTCATACACAGAAGAAACCGTCCCCCGTAAAATTTCTTCAAACTTCTTGGTTAATTCCCTTGCAATAACAACATTTCTTTCTCCAAAAACTTCCTGAACAAACTTTAAAGTTTTCAGCAATCTATACGGAGACTCATATATTATAATAGTTCCGTCAAAGATAGTAAACATCTTTAAAATTTTCCTGATTTTTCCCGGTTTTCTTGGGAGAAAACCCAAAAACAAAAATCTATCAGTACTTAATCCCGAGACAGAAAGGGCCACAGTAAAAGCAGAAGCGCCTGGAATAGGAACAATCTGAATATTATTTTTTATTGCAGCTTCAATTAGCTCATATCCCGGATCAGAAATCCCGGGGGTTCCCGCATCAGAAACCAATGCAACCTTTTTCCCTTCTCTTAAAAGATCAATAAAGTAATTCGTCTTCGATTTGACATTGAACTTATGGTATGAAGAGAGAAGAGTTTTGATGGAATATCTATCAAGTAATATTTTTGTGTGTCTAGTATCTTCCGATGCTATAATATCCGCTTCTGAAAGAATTCTTACGGCACGAAAAGTTATATCCTCAAGATTTCCTATAGGAGTTGAAACGACAAACAAAATAGACATTTAAAAGTAACGGCTTGCAGATAAAATATCCAAATCAAGAAAAGCAACAGGATTTATTGGCCCATCATTTTTTCTAACCTCATAATGCAAATGAGGTCCCGTAGAATATCCCGTACTTCCGACATAAGCTATAATATCCCCTCTCCTAACACGTTCTCCAACTCTAACTGTAAAGGCAGAAGCATGGCCATACCATGTAGAAAAGTTATTCCCGTGATCAATTATTACGGCCTTCCCGTATCCTTGGCGCCACCCAGCATAAGCAACAACCCCATCTGCCGTAACCTTTATTGGAGTTCCATAGCTTGCTTGAATATCAACTCCCGTATGAAACCCTCTCCAAGGACTCCATCTAAAACCAAAACGAGAAGAAATTCTTCCTCTAATAGGCCAAATAGACGGCGTTCCCGCCATCTTTTTTTGAATTTCAGCAACTCTTTCTTTAAGCTCTTTTAAACTCAGTTTAGTATCTTCCGCCTCTTTAAAAGAGAGGGCAAGAGATGTTGATATTTTATTCAAGCTAAAGATCAGACCATATTTTGAAGGTTCTTTTAAGCCTTTAAGCGTTTCATGATCAATATTAATTTTAGTCTTTTCAATTTTTAGACCAAGAACTCTCCTAAGCTGATTATTCTGGTCAAGAATTAATTGAAGCTCTTTCTTAATAAGATCGGTCTCACCCGCAAAAGCCTCTATATGTCTGTCTTTCTCTGCTTCAGAATCTATCACCATTTTATAGTGAATTAATTTCCCGGAAATAAATACAGAGTATAACAATGACAAAGAAAAAAGGGTGACAGATAAAACCAATATCAAGGTAAAATACCTAACTATAAAACGAGGCAAACGCAAACTAACAGATTTCCCCTCAGAATCACCAGCGCAAATGGTTAGAGTATAATCTTTATTCCTTCCATTTTTCATTATCTATGATTATACCACAAATTTTATTAAAAACCGACCAGTTTACCACCGTGGGGCCCCCACATTTACCCAATACCTAAAATGCCCTGCACTCTTAGTGTAGGGTTTCTCTTGTTGCCCTCTCACCAAAATCTTTGGTTAGACGGAATGATTATTGCTTGGCATTTCAAGATAATACCAACACAAGTTTTAATGATCTACTTACGATTATTACTATAGGAGCAATAAAAATGAGAATTTTTATAATTATTTTTATAATCCTATTTACTATGTCAATAATTAATATTGCCCAAGGGGAAGAGTACAACATTAACATAAAAGACTTGCACTCAGAACCAGATATCAATTCAGAAGTTGTCTATAAAATACCCGCCGACATCAAAGTCTTAGATTTTTCAAAAGATAAAAACTGGATAAAAGTTGAAATAAAATACTATCTTGGTCCAATAGAATGTAAATATACAGGATGGACACACATACCTATTAATGAAGTATTTACCCCGATTATTCACCCCGATTAGGAAATCGGGGTAAATACCTGGGGAAATTTCTAACACTCTGCTAGAATTTTGTTTGTCTATGAATAATCGGGGTTTACTCTCGATCCTATAATTTAACCTTGATTATGATAATCGGGGTGAATTTTATCTTAATATAATAAACTTGCCATTTGCAATAACATTATTTCCCTGGATAATTTTATATAAATAGACTCCATTTTCTAAAAAAGAACCAAAATGCCCAACTCCATTCCATTCGATTTGATTTAGCCCTCCCCTCCCGCCATTACTCCCCGACATAAAGTCTCTTTTATAAGCCAGTCTTCCTGAAATATCAATAACATAAAGCGAAGTAGCCTTATCATCATTTAACCAATACCAAAAATAAGCAGTTTTGTCCCTTTCAGGATTAAAAGGACTTGGCCCAAAAGCAAATTGAGAAGAAGACGACTCTCCAAAAGGGACAAAGATCGTAAGATGTGTAGATGTAAAAGATATGGAATTATTCGTTACTTCTTTTTGCGCCAATCCATCTTGGCTCCAATTACTGCCAGTCCAATAATAGACTTCCGGGGTTTTTGCCCCGGGATATAAGGGCAAAGTAATATTTAATGGAACTGAAAACATCTTAACATTTGAAGTTATTTCAATAACTTTCCCTGCCTGCCATTTTCCCGCCGGAGGGGGACCCGGAACAGGGGAAACTTCAGAGATAGAGATCGAAACTTCAGAAGAAGCAACTCCAGAGGGGAGATTAACTTCAACTCCAATATCCGTCTCAAGAAACTCTGCATCAGCATTATAAACAACTATTTCAAAACTTCCCGAAGCGCTAACCGCATTCGCAATCACCCGCCTAGTCCCAGCTTTAGACAAAGTAACATTGCCTGACCAAATTCCATCATCAGAAAAATTTAATGCCTCAATACTAACAGGAGATATTGTCCCATAATCAACAGATAACTCAGTCTTAGAATTTACTTCTGTTGTTATTTCTCCCGAAGCATTTCTTGCTTCAATAGTTAAAACAAAAGTGGACGCAGCTTCCGCAGTTAGAGGATAAACAAAAGAAAAATGATCAAAAGTATCAGGGGATACGCTGGAATAGGCGGTTCCTTTTACAACATCCTTTTTTGTGGCATCATGACTGGAAGAGGCTGTAATATACAAATCTTTTGAAGTAGTTTCAGAGGTTAAAGATCTTGCCTCTACTCGTATTGCGAGTGTTTCAGATGTCGCCAAAACAGAAGTTGCCCATCCGTCACTTGTAACTAAAGAGGTTATATCAATTCCCTCTGTTGTTGCGCTGTAATAAGAAACCTCCCAACTTGTGCATCCTTTAGTGCCAGATACAACAAAAGATTCATCTGTCGTCCCTTGATTTTTAATTTTAATATAATAAGTGGCTGTTTGCCCCGCATAAATAAATTTACTTTTTGTCTGCCCTGCCCCTGACATATTTATTATACCAGCTCCCGTATAATCCCCACCCTGAGCAATAAGCCCGATTTCTGCATCAGGCCTAAACTCAACTTCAGAAGAAATAATGGTAACATTCGTTGAAAATAAAGAGGTGTTGGCTGATGCATCTGTTTGCGTAGATGTAACTTTTCCTTCATGTGAGCCACTTATATCCATAATCCAACGACCATAAATATCCGCTTCGGTTGACCCAATATACGTCTTTCCTTCTCCCGCAGAATCTGTTTCATTTGTAGCAACTAAAAAAACCTCAATATAAGCGCTGGTCTCTGATGTCCCGTAAATATATGTCCTATTTGATGCAGGATAACTCTCAACAGAAGTTATGGCAGGCGGAACAATACTTTCATTCCCGGAGTTAGACAGATTTATCCCGACATCATTATTGGCAAAAAGTTTGTTGCGGGAAATTTTGTTATGTATAGACATTGGCCCATCTATCAAAATCCCATATGGATGAGAGCTGTTCCCATTATAAAAAATCGTATTGCATTCCAAAGATTGGCTATGAGATTGATTAAAAACATTTATACCTGTCCAGGAATTTCCCAGGCTTTTTGTTTCATTGGTCGATGTGCCGATTTTATTCCAAAAAATATTATTATATGTTGATTGATGCAAATCAATGCCATAATGTCCGTTTCCAGAGATTAAATTACCATAAACAGAAGATGTCCCGCCTATTAGATTGTGATCTCCCCCTTCAATATAAATGCCATCCGACGCATTTGCTTTAATCGCTTCCCCTGAAATTGTTGTACCAATATAATTAGATTTCAAACAATTATAATTTCCAAAGCTTATTTGAATGCCATTTCCAGGAGAACCATTAACAGCCAAGCCTTCAATTGTACAATTATTAACGGCTTGAATTTTTATTAAAGAGGTCATACTAGCTCCAGAAGCTGCTGTTATTTCAATTTCAGGCCCTGCAGGATTTGTATCCCGCTGATTTCTAGTTTGAGATAATCCGTCAATGTATATATTATTGGAAGAAAGAGATAACATTGAACTTAATTCAATCTTCCAAAAAGAGAGAGCCCCTTCTATCGTGTAACCGGCCTCCGTCGTTGGAATATCAAATTCTATAATAACGTCTGTAGCGCTTAAATTTGCTTGTGAAACAGCCCAAGGGAGAGAACCATAAATTCCGGCAGAAGAGGCACAATTTGTGACAGTATAAGTAATTGCTTTTGCCGATACTTGAAAAAACAATATGATAAAAATGAAAATAAAGAGTTTTCTCATTTGTGTCAATTATAAGCCAAGATCACAAAATAGCAAACCCTGCGTAAGATAACTTTTCAGCAACTCAACCAATCTCTGATGATAAAATTGTAAAACCACAAGGCGCTTCTTTATTAATCCTGGCCATAACATCACCAGGCTTTATAAATTTTTCAAATGTAATGTCCGCTTCACAACAATCTGAAGATTCTCCAACCTTTAAAGCTTTAGTTTTATAAGAAATTAGCATTCTTGGATTAAACCCCTGAGAATATGCTACAGGCAAACAAGCCCTTCTTATTGTACGTTCTAAAGATCTTATCAAATCAAGATGAGAGATATATTTTATTTCTTCCCCTTTGCTGTATTTGATCTTCACTACAAACTTATTTTGTCCCACGGCATCTCCTTATGCGTATCATTAAGATACTCATTCATATCAATCCCGCAATTCTGGAAAGCTCTTTCCCATGTTTCAAAATTAAAATTTTCAGACCATGCATCAAGCCTTGCTCCAAGTTTCCACGCTTCAACAATAACATCTGAAAGTTTTTTATCCCCCCGAGAAAAGACCCCCTCCAAAACAGAAGTTTTTGCATCATGCCAGCGCAATTCCAACCCCTTGCCCCGCAAATACTGTTTAAGAAATTTTTGCTTTTCAATAGTCTCTTTTATGGAAATTTGCCTCTCCCTTTCAAACGGAGTATGCGGTTTTGGAATAAAAGTTGACACTGCAGCAGTGACATGAGCATTTTTTGTAAAACTTCTTCCAATTTCTGATATTTTTTTTGAAAGGGTTACTATCCCCTGCAAGTCCTCTTCCGTTTCGGTCGGAAGCCCTATCATAAAATAAAGTTTTATTTTTGATATCCCTTCCGAATAAGCAGCCTTTACCCCCCTCAAAATTTCTTCTTCAGATAAACTTTTATTTATAAAATCCCTCAGCCTTTGAGTTCCCGCCTCCGGAGCAACTGTTACAGATGAAGGGCGAACCCTTTGAGTCTCTTTCATAAGTTTTACACTCATAGAATCAAGGCGCAATGATGGAAGAGCAAGATTTATTTTTTTTATTTCAAGCTCTTTAGCCAAAGTTTTTGCAACATATTCAATTTGAGAATAATCAGACGATGAAAGAGATATTAAAGAAAGCTCATCGTACCCAGTGTTTTTTAAAAGTTCTCTTCCAAGTTCAATTACTTTTTCGGGAGATCTTTCCCGTACAGGTTTATAAGCGCAAAAAGCTGAACAGAACTTGCATCCCCTTCCGCACCCTCGCATAATTTCAACAACAGCTCTGTCATGCACAGTCTTGATAAACGGAACAATCGGCTTAACAGGATAAGGGATCGTGTTTAAATTTTTTACAATTCGTCTTTTTGTGACATTACCAATCCCTGGAACATAAATCCCTTCTATTTTAGAAAGTCTTTCTAATCTCTCTTTTTTCCCTTTAAATGGCGCAAGAATCTGCTCCGCTATTTCTAAAATCGCCTCTTCCCCATCCCCTATCAGAAAAAAATCGATAAAATCTTCGACCGGAACAGGGTTTGAGATAACGCTTGGACCTCCGGCAAAAATTAACGGATCTTTTTCTGTACGATCTTTTGAATAAATCGGAATTTTTGCAAGGTGCAGAATATTAACCAAATTTGTATAGGTTAACTCATGCCCTATAGAAAAGCCCAACATATCAAAGTCTTTCAATGGCCGCCAAGACTCCAAAGAAAAAAGAGGGATTTCAGCTTGTAAAAGTTGTTGTTCCATATCGACCTTTGGCGCAAAAAATCTTTCACAAACAATTTTATCCTGCAAATTTAAAATATGATAAAGTATCTGAACTCCAAGATTAGACATTCCGACCTCATATAAATCAGGATAACCGATTGCAATCTTCAAACTACAAGAATCCCAATTTTTATGGATTGAATTTAACTCATTTCCGATGTATTGAGCAGGTTTTCGCACACTCGGCAAAAGTCGCTCTATTTTATCTTTCATAATTAATTCTTCTAACATTTTTATGTGCTATATGATCCTGGGAACTCTTAAAAGTGGATGAAAACTCAATGCCACTGATGCTAGAAAAACCTTATAACTCCCAAACTGACAAGAAGCATAATAAAGGTAGCAATTGATGTCCCAACAAAGCAAGCAATAAAAGTTTTCAAATAAGATAACCCAAATAAATGTCCGGCTAAACACCCCGTCCAAACACCTGTCCCGGGCAAAGGTATCGCGACAAAAATAGTAAGTCCAAGAAGTTCCAAATCTTCGATAATCTTCCCTTTTCTTCTTGTCCTCTCGAACAACCAGCCAAAAAACCTGTCAAATATATTTATTTTTCTAAGCCTTTCCGTAAAAAAGGTTAAAAAGAAAAGCACCGGAAGTATAGGCAGCGCACTTCCTAAGACAGACAAAATAAAAACCTTAACAGGAGAAATCCCCAAATACAAGCCAAGAGGAACAGCGCCGCGAACTTCAACCACAGGAATAGCCGACAGAATGAAAACTGCCAGCTCGCTGGGAATGCTCTTTGTTAGTTCAAGAAAATACATCTTATTAATAATTAATAATGAAGAATGAAAAACAACCTAATGGCTAATGTACTGTACTTATCATTAGTCCTTTTTCATCAAGTCATTCTTCATTTCTTTTTGAGCCACGGCATCATAGCCCTTAACTTCTCGCCTACTTTTTCAATTAAATGATCTTTATCTTTTGCCAAAAGTTCATTAAACTTTTTACGACCCGCCTTATTTTCTTCAATCCACTCTTTTGCAAAAGAACCATCCTGTATGCGGCCTAAAACTTTTTTCATTTTATCTTTTACGCCTGCGTCAATCAAATGAGGACCAACGGTGACATCTCCATATTTTGCAGTATTGCTGATCGCGGAACGCATTCCTGCAATCCCTTTTTCATACATCAAATCAACAATAAGTTTCAACTCATGCATACACTCAAAATAGGCCATTTCGGGCTGATATCCTGCTTCAACCAATGTTTCAAATCCGGCTTTAACAAGCGCCGTACAGCCACCGCAAAGGACTGCCTGTTCTCCAAAAAGATCGGTCTCTGTCTCTTCTTTAAACGTAGTCTCAAAAACTCCGGCTTTAGTGCCGCCAATCCCCTTTGCATAAGCAAGAGCTATCTTTTTGGCATTGCCTGAAGCATCCTGCTGAATTGCAATAAGAGATGGAACCCCCATCCCTTCTTCATACATTTTGCGAACCATAAGACCCGGCCCTTTTGGCGCAACCATTATTACATCGACATCAGCAGGAGGAATTATTTGTTTGAAATGAATATTAAATCCATGGGAGAACATAAGGGTTTTTCCTTTTTTCATGTGCTTCTCAATTGATTCTTTATAAACTTTGGCTTGAAGCTCATCAGGAATAAGAATTTGAACAACGTCCCCTTTTTCTGCTGCTTCGGAAGCTGTAATCGGCTGAAAGCCCGCCTTGAGAGCTCTCTCCCAGTTGGGGGTACCTTTAACTTCCGCGATAATAACATTTAAGCCGCTATCTCTAAGACTTTGAGACTGAGCTCCTCCCTGACTTCCAAACCCGATCACCGCAATTGTCTTTCCTTTTAAATCTTCCAAGCTTGCATCACTATCATAATAAACCTTTGACATAACATTCCTCCTGTTTTGATTAAACACTGAAATTATCTTGGAAACAATACGACTATATTTTATCAAAATTTAAAGGAGAAGACAAATGACCATTTCTCGAGGTTCTCTAAGAAAGTATGTAATAGATCCGGCTTTGCATTTTATGAAACTGGCAAAAGAGAGAAGCAGCCCCTACAAATCAATTCAAGAATTATTTTATGAAATAGATTCGTCAAATTTAAACAAAGCCAACCTGAGCAGAATAAAAGCTTTTGCGGCAGCTTATTCAAAGGCCTGCTATGGAGGCGATTACCATACAAAAAAGTGGACAATAACAACAGGCATAATCCTTTTAGGAAAAGAGGGAGAATTAAAACTGCTAAAAAACCACGGTTTACTACAAAAGTTAATTGATCTTAGGATTTCTTCTTTTGAACTAAAATTAGGACCTTTTTATAATGATCGAATGGGTCGATTAAAAACCCAAGAAGAAATTGAAAATATTATCGTTGCCATAATTAAAGAAGATAGACAAAGCCTTCAAGCATTATTGCGTAGACAGGGGCTACTCGGAGCCACCCCTTAAAATGGCAATTCTACCTGTGCGAACCATCTCTTTAATTCCATATTTTCGCAGCATCTCTTCTATGTCATCTACTCTAAAGCTTTCATCGGATATTTCGACAATCAAGGAACCTTCTGAAACATCAACTACTTTAGCGCCAAAGACATCTACAATCTGAGTTATTTCCGTACGGGTCTTTTCGTTGGCAGAAACCTTTATCAAAGCAAGCTCACGCTCAACAGATTTATCTTTAGGCAAATCAAAAACTTTAAGCGTAT
>MEUA01000001.1 GCA_001771505.1 candidate division WOR-1 bacterium RIFOXYB2_FULL_36_35 | reverse complement strand
TAAGGCAAAATATAATAGAAAAAGTTTTCTTTTGTCTGAATGTTGGGTGAGGGCTGTTGTCTGTGATACATAAAAGAGAAAGTCAGAAAAAAGACGGACAGGATATCAGCAGTTGGCCGGGAAAATAGCCCATTACAAAAAAGCAAATAATCTTATCAATAGTCAAAATTGTCACGTAATTTAAAATTTTTCTTTCCATTCATTAAGCAATTTTGCCAATTCTTCTTATGTAGAACAATACTAGAAAATTGCTGTGAATTAACCCCGATCATTCATGGTGAACTCAAAAATCAACCCCGATTATGATACTCGGGGTTTATATCATCGCGCCAAAATCTATAACAATCGAGCTGTTTTTTGAATTGGTATTGTTTATGATCCATGCAGTATTTAAGGTAAATACTGGAAGGGCAATTTTAGCGCCTAAAGTTGTAAGAGAAGCATCAACCCCTGAAGCAATTCCTGCCCTGAGCGCGACAGTCCCCAACATTAAAGGATATTCTATCCCAAAATGCGTATTTGAGCCTATATTCTTCATTTCATAATCAGCCGCTACAAGAAGGGCCACCCCAGGAATTTTGGCTGAAATACCCGCCGCATAAGAAGGATTAATGGAGGCAGTTGTAGCCCCAAGATCCTGTACAGGCCCATATGTATATGTTTGGCTTGTGGCATCAGCCGTAACTGTTTGAGATTTAGAAGCAGTCGTAACAGTTTCAAAAAGGTCTCTCGCCACAATTCCCGCGGATAGAGAAGTTACAAATGGGACATCAAAAGTAGTAAGAGCCCCTATATCGGCGCCAAAACCTGATCTTGTATTCCATTGTTGAGAACCGGAAAGAGTAGTAGTTGAAAATGCAAGAGAACCATCAATGCCGCCAATATATTTAAGATTGGCGCCAAAACTCAGATCCGGAAGAACAGAAAATGAATAAGTTTTCCCAAAAGTTAAAACCCCATTATAATTTCCTGTTGCAGAGCCATTTGCATCCAAACTGTTAGACGGCTTACTAAAAGACAAAGCTGTTGTGGGGATAACAGACAATCCAATCTTATTGATATTGGCTCCAAGCAATCCAACGATGGTCCCATTTACATCCAGCTTATTGGCATAATTATCCGAAATAAACTTAGCAGGGTCGGCAGCTGCGGTATATGAGGCCAAAAGTTTATCAAGGCCGTCATAAGAAGCCCCCAAAGAGCCCTGAAAACCTGCATTTCCAGCCTTCATAAGGCCTGCAGGATTATAATAAGAAGAAAATAAATCATAAGATATGGCAACTCCCGCGCCACCCATACCAGAAGATCTAGCTCCTAAAAGCATTTGTCCAAATGAAGCAGAAGAAAATAGTACAACAATTACTAAAGCAATCACCAGAAATTTTTCCATGAAAGCACCTCCAAGATATTTTATACTATCAAAGCGCTTTGGAAAAAGCAACTTTTCTCTTTTTCCAGAACCAACCCTTCTCCTTCTGATACTCTGACAACCCTAGATTTCCCCCTTACCAAATCCTCCCCAATATCTTCAAGCCATTTTATACAACAAAAAGAAGAAGGCTCCGGTCTTGGGCTTGCTATTGTGAAAAAAATACAGATGGGCATGGGGGGAAGGTCAGAGTAGAGAGCACTTTGGAAAAAGGAAGTAAGTTCGTAGCCAAAACTCTCTCCAAGAAAAAAAATGCGCGGGTTTCAAGAAACCCCAACATTAGGATTTGGTAATTATACAGCTACATATTCTGCAAATGATACAGACTCTGGAATCGGGATATGATCTTCAATAAGACCACTTATGTGCATTTCAATTGCTTCATGTATATTTTGTTCTGCCTCCTCACGAGTAGAACCTGTCGCTATGCATCCTGACAAATCAGGCGAGTAAGCTGAATAATTACCATTAGCTTTTTCAATAACAACAAGAAAACGATTCATAATTAGTTTACTCCTTTTTTTCTTTCAATCCAGATTGTTTCAAAATACTGTTTAGCGTCCCGGGAGCTAAATCATGACTAGGATGCCCCGCTATTGTTACTCTCCCTAGCTTCTCTGGATGTTTATATTGCTGATGGCTTCCTTTGATCCTAACTAAATACCATCCATCATCCTCAATCATTTTTATAACATCACGAACTTTCATCTTTATTATTATATTTTATCATTTTTACTACCCATAAAACAATAATTTTTTTAAGGACATCAGATCATCAGAATAAAATGGCAGCTCTCCCTCAGGGAGAGGATGACTGCCTAAAAAGTTGCTCTTGCCAAAGGATTTGGGTGAGGGCTTGCCCGAGGGCTCGGGCATCAAAATTCCCCTTGCCAAAATCTTCGAGCCTTTCTACACCACAAAAGAAGATCGGGTAGGATTGGGGTTGGCTATTGTCAAAAAGATTATTGAAGGGCATAATGGGAGGATTGAAGTTGAAAGTGAGGAAGGGAGAGTCACAAGGTTTGTGGTAATTTTATAGCTTTTCTCTCTCTTTCTCTATGATATAATTATTAAATAAAATTTTTTAAAGAAAAGGGGGCTGTTTTCATGGCTGAAACCAAAATGAGAATTACAATTAACCCTAAAATATTGGCCGGTAAACCAATTATTAACGGAACAAGGGTTCCTATTCATGCTATTTTGGGTTCCTTGGCGGCAGGAATGGAATACAAAGAAGTTATTAAAGAATATGGGATTGAATTTGAAGATATATTGGCCTGCTTAAATTATGCCGTAGACGTAGTCTCTTCAGAAGAAGCCTATACTTTGGCAAAAGGCAAATAGTTTGGTGAAATTTCTTATAGACGCAAATCTTCCTTATTCCAGTAAAATCTTACTAGAAAGCATGGGGTTTGATGCTTCACACGTAAAAGATGTTGGGCTGACAAATGCTTTAGACGATGAAATCTTTCTTTTCGCCCAAAAAAATGAATGCATAATAATAACAAGAGATTTGGATTTTTCAAACATAATAAAATTTGTTCCTGGCAAATATTATGGAATAATTGTTATGAGAGTTTCTTATGTATTAAATTCAGAACAAATTAATAACGTTTTAAAAGAATTTTTTGAAAAAGTGGATTTAGGCGAAATCAAAAAAGCTTTAGTTATTTTAGAAGGTGAAAGATATAGACTTAGAAAAGGTTTATAATTTTTTCTCACCCCACAACCAAACCCACAACTCAAAAACTCCCTCTTGCCAAACATTCCCCCTCGGTCTATGCTTAAAAGTAACGAGAGTCATTAAATGATTATAACTCAATTGACACAATGCCAAGCGGTGGGACATGCGGGGAGTTAACCCCGATTATTCATAGACGAACAGAATTCTAGCAAAGTGTTGGAAGTTTCCTCAGGTATGAACCCCGATTTCCTAATCGGGGTGAATAATCGGGGTTAAATCATAACAGGGTACCCTGCTACTATCTAACAGCTAAAGTAGCCCCATTTTTTCCCATAATTCTTTATTATTTTCTTTTGTTTTAGCGATAAGAGAGAGAACTGTCTCCTTATTCATTCCTTCAGTTATACCTTCAATATCTTTTACGGAATCACTTTTTGGAATTGTTAAGATTTGTAAAAACTTTGTCGCTTTAACTGCTCCTAAATTTTTATACAAAATATTCAAGCCTTCCTCAACCACTTCATCCCTAAAATTATAACTCATCAAAATTTCACCTCCATGAGAGATACAAAGTCAACAGGATTCAATATTATACATTTAGTAAATTTCTCGAGATGTTTTTTCTTTTTTATAATTTCATCATCACATGTCAAAAAATACTCACAATTTGAGGCCGATGCCATAGACAAATGCAAAATATCCATATAATCGCTCATTATATTTTCTTCCCAAATAGTATCCGCCAATTCTATCGTAGAATTTTCAAGTTTAATGGCATTAGCCGAAGCCGCAAGCACCAAAGACTCTACCGCATCTTTTTTGTACATATTTTTTATGAGAAAAATTTCTGTTAAGTTTGCCTCTGACGCCAAAATCTCAACCAAGCCGGCTTGAGCCCAAATAAAAATCTTATTAGCAGCCATAGCTTCTTTTAAGATTCTTTCTTGAGACAAATCATCAAATGGTCTGCAAAAAACATTAGTATTCAAGCACAACCTCATATAATTTAATTTTACCATACCAAACAAAGAAATTCCGCCTTAACCCAAACCCTGAAATCAAATCCATCTCCCCTTACCAAATCTTCCCCAATATCTTCAAGCCATTTTATACAACTTTACCCCGATTATTCGCCCCAACTATGATAATCGGGGTAAAGAAGAAGGCTCGGGTCTTGGGCTTGCTATTGTGAAAAAGATTATAGATGGGCATGGGGGAAAGGTTGGAGTAGCAAGCACTGTAAGCAAAGGGACTATGTTTGTCATAAAACTTTAGGTGAAACTGCTATATTTCTCGTCACTTTCCACTTCCAACTGACGACTTTTGCTACAAATTTTGATTTCTGCGCTCTGCTTACCACTGTCTAATTTGCGGTATGAAAATTGCTGGGGAACAGCATAGAGTATCAGATCATCAGAATATCAGAAGGAGAAGGTCAGATTATCAGAGTATCAGAAAAAAATATTGCTAAGGAGATATGAAAAATAATGAAAAAAGAAATAACAAATCAGGATTGGAAAAACATAAAACCGTCTCATGAAAAATTGTGGGTATGGCAAAAAGCTAATAATTTACATTTGAACATTTATAAAATATGCAAAACTCTACCTCTCACTGAAAAATACAATTTAAGATATCAAATTGAAAGATCATCAAAATCTGTCAAGGATAATATTGCCGAAGGCAATGAAAGCTATTACTTTAAAGACAAAATGAAAGCTTTTTATATAGCAAGGAAAGAAGCAAGTGAAACTCAAAATCACTTAAGAGACTTTGAAAGTAAAAAATATCTGGCTTCCACTCAATGCCAAGAAATGATTGATATATACGAAGAAATCAAAAGAGGCATTAACGGCTTAATTAAAAGAACCAGATACAAACAAGATGTTTTTAATAATAAAGGGTCAAAAAATTTAACATAAATTGGGTTTTAATCCATACCTTCTGATAATCTGATCCTCTGAACTCTCCTTCTGATGCTCTGGTATCCTGATACTCTTAAACTCCCCCTTGCCAAACCCTCCCCTTCAGTCTATGCTTAAAAGTAACGAGAGTCATTAAATGAGCATTTATTCAATTCCAGCATTGTTAACATCTTTTTTCACATTAGGATTGGGTTTTATTGTATTTTTAAAAAATCAGCACTCTCCAATCAACAAACTTTTTGCTTTATTGTGCTTTGAAACTCTTTATTGGCAAATATGCTGGTTTATCTCCTACTTTTTCAACAACCCATTAGCAAGAGAACTCATTGTCCGCATTGCTTTTTCGGTTATTGTTTTTATACCATTTACTTATTATCACTTCACAATTGTTTTTCTTAATATAAAATCACAAAAAGTAAAAATATTTTTTTCTTACCTTTTTGGTGCCATCTTTCTTCTTTTGATATGGACATCAAATATATTTATTGCCGGTTATAGAGATTTTTGGTGGGGTTATTACCCAAAAGCTGGAGGTTTTTTTGCAATATATTTAGTCGGGGTTTTCTTTTTTATGTTTGAAGCTCTTAGATTAATTAAAAACGCTTTAAAAATCAGCACAAACAGTATAAATAAGAACAAAATAAAATATATTGCTATAACTTTATTTTTATATTTCTTTGCAACAACTGAATATGCCATAGATTATGGGGTTCCGCTTTATCCAATAGCTACTTTTTTATTCACAGCAGGATGGGCTATCGTCGCCTACGCCATCCTCCGCCACCGTCTCATGGACATTACCGTCATCATCCGCAAAGGCGTTGTTTATCCGATTATTGTTGCCATATTAACCGGCGCATATTTGAGCGTTCTCTTTGTTTTGGGCGAAATGTTCCATGTTCTTTCGCAATTCAGTTTCTTTGTCATATCAATATTTTCAATTTTTGCATTAGCCCTTATCTTCCAACCCCTAAAATCAAAACTCCAGCGCTACATCGACAAAACCTTCTTTCATGAAAAGTATCTTCTTGAAAAGTCCCTCAAAGAATTTGCAGAAGCTTCAACAACGATAATTGACCTAAACGAGCTTCTTTCATTTATCACAAAGTCGCTAAAAAACTCCCTTTCCGCAAAACATATACAAATCCTTCTCCTGAACAAAGAAAAGAGTGAACCCCGATTTCCTAATCGGGGTGAATACAAATCATATGCGGCATTTCCCTCCCCTATCATCACATCTATAAGTGATAATTTTTTTATCGTACAAGAATTACTAAACAAAAATCAGATCGTTTCTCTTGATGATCTTGAGCAAGGTAAAAAAGAGAACCTCGTCTCTGAACTCAAAAAGCTTGAATCTCATCTCGCAATGCCGCTTATTTTCAAAGGCTCTTTGATAGGAATCATCCTTGCAGGAGCAAAAGATAACATGTGGTCTTACAGTTTCGAGGAACTATACCTTTTATCAACTCTCCTCCCACACCTTTCAATCGCAATTGAAAATGCAAGACTTACACAGGAGAGACTTGAGACTCAAAAGCAACTTCTTCAAACAGACAAATTGAAATCTCTTGGCACTATCGCCGCAGGTATTGCTCATGAGATCAAAAATCCGCTTACTGCGCTAAGTGGATTTGTAAAAATTGCTGAAGAAAGATATTTAGATAAAGACGCTCAATTTTTCAAAGATTTTAACGAGGTCGTCCCCGAACAAATTGAAAGAATCAAGCGGATGGCGGAAGGTCTCTCCCGTTACGGCAAAGAATCGTCCAGCGAGAAGAAGCTTGTTAATGTCAATAACACTATTGAGAAAGTTTTGAGGCTTTTTGAGGGGACTTGTGATAGGAAAAAGATTAAAATCGTTAAGCAATTGGTTTCTCTTGAAGAAATTCCTCTCATTAAGGCTAATGAAGAAGAATTGGAGCAGGTCTTTACTAATCTGATACTCAACGCAATTGATGCTATGCAGGGCGGTGGGACTCTCACAATTACAACCTCCACGAAAGCTAAATTCAATGTCGAGATTTCCATCTCCGACACAGGAACCGGTATTCCAGCCGACAAACTTACAAATATCTTCAAGCCGTTTTATACAACTAAAGAAGAAGGCTCGGGTCTTGGGCTTGCTATTGTGAAAAAAATTATAGATGGGCATGGGGGAAAGGTTGGCGTAGAGAGCACTTTGGGAAAAGGAAGTAAGTTTGTGGTAAGTTTGTAGAGGGAACCCTCACCCGAGTCTCTCGAGGGTTTGGTCGAGGGCTTGATCCCGCACATTTTTTTGTGCGAAAAAGCTTGATTGGGGCAAAAAAGCATATATAATTATAAAAACAAAGGGGTTGATGCGAATTGTCTGAAAAATTTGGAAATAAATCAACAAAAGAAATCTTGCCAAAAACATCATTAAGAAAGAATTTTGATAAAGAAAGTATTTTCAAAAAAAATTCTTTTTTAAGCGATTCTCTCGGAATTCCTCTTCAATATATTAATTCTTTTTCATCTAATCCGGAAGAATTCAAAGGGAATGTAGAAAATCTAATCGGCGTGGCTCAAATACCAATTGGTCTTGCAGGCCCCTTAAAAGTAAATGGACAATATGCTTGTGGCGACTATCTCATTCCTCTTGCAACAACAGAAGGCGCTCTGGTTTTAAGTTATGATATGGGATCAAAACTAACAAATCTTGCAGGCGGAATTAATACGAAAATTTTATCTAACTGCATTCACATAAGCCCATTTTTTATAGTTGAAAAAGATCAAGATGAGCAAAAAGTACTGGAGATGCTAACAATAAATTGGAGAGAAATTGTTGAGCTCGCACAATCAACAAGTAAGCACTTAAATCTATTAGAAATAAAGACTGAAAATATAGGCAAATTTTTAGTAACAAAATTTATTTATCAAACAGGAGATGCGCAAGGATTAAATATGATAAATAATGCAACGTATATAGTATGTGAAGAAATTAAAAAAAAGACAGGAGTATCTTATTTTTTAAGGTCACATTATAGTGGAGTAAAACATTATTCCATATTAAATCATAAAACAGGATATGGAAGAAAAGTCGTAGCAAGCATTACCATACCAGAAAAACTTATAAAAAGGTTACATGTTACACCCACGCAAATGAATTACTTTTTTAATGCATGCACAAAAATTGGACACAATGCAGGAGTACAAGCAGTAAATGTCCATGCAGCGAATGCAATTACAGCAATTTTTATAGCCTGTGGGCAAGATGTAGCAGACATTAGTTCCTCCCATGTGTGTTCCACATATTGCGAACTAATGAATAATGGAAAAGATTTATTCATACAATCAACATTGTATAATTTACTTGTTGCAACAATAGGAGGAGGAACGGGGCTTCCAACACAAAAAGAATGTCTAGAAATTATGGGTTGTTATGGAACAGGAAAAGCCAACAAATTAGCAGAAATCATAGCAGCTTGCGTCCTTGCAGGAGAAATAACAACAGCTTCCGCTGTAATAAATGGAACATATGTTAGTATTCATAATAAATATGGCAGAAATAAGCCAAAATAATAAGGGGAATTCTTAAAAAATGGGACTATTTCTTTCTTCTTCTATAATCTTTTTATCTATAATAGTGTTTTTAATAGGTTTTATTGGAATAATTAAAGACAAAAAAAATCCTATATACTTATCATGGTTTGCTTTTTGTACAACTGTTTTTTTATGGAGTTTTGGTTTAGGGATATTAACAATCACGCCAAATATTAATACTGCAAACATCTTTTATTTTGTACATTATTTGGGAGCAATTTCAATTCCAATTACATTCTTGTATTTTATACATAAATACATACTACAAACAAAAAACTTAACTCTTGATATAGGGATATTGGCGATTTTTACTGTTTTTCAGTATTTTCTTTTTATAGCAGGAGAACTATGTGCACCTCTAACTCAAAAATGGCAATTTACATTTTATACTAATCCATCTACATATTATTTGTTTTTTGTAGGTTATTTTTTTGTAGTAGTACTTTATTGCTTTTGCCTAATACTAAAAAAACTCTTTACACTTCAAGGCAAAGAAAAAACAAAAACAATTTATTTTCTTACTGCAACCGCTTTTGGTTATACAGGAGGATCAACGGCTTTCATTCTTGTTTTCGATAAGTTTCATCCTATCTTTGGTACTATTCCACCCTATGGAATTTATCTTTTTATGTTTTTTCCTATTTTAACCACATACGCCATCACCAAACATGATCTCATGAACATAAACGTCATTATCAACCGTACAACCGCATGGATCATAACAATCTTTTTCTTCGGCGGCATTTATGCAGCCCTATTCTCGCTGCACTTGTCTGTTGTATCCATAAAACATCCGTGGCTTATCCTTGTCTGGTCACTCCCTTACGGTGTATTAGTCGGAGAAACATTCCAACGCGTCAGACTCTTTATCCAGACAACAGGTGAACGAAAATTTATTCGAGGTCACTACGATTCCGATTCTCTCATTAAGGAGCTGACCGAAAAACTGATCCCCGCAGTCACAATATCAGAGGCGGCAAAATTATTAAAAGATAAATTAAAAAAGACCCTGGAAATTGATAACATCTGTATTTATGTAAGCGAAGAAAAAAAAGACGGAACCCCCCAAAGTTATACCGCAACCGAAGAAGATACCCTCCCCAAAATAGAAGCAAATCACCCCTTTATACAACAAATAAGCCCTATCCCCATATTTTTAAAGACTCTTCCTTCAAACATAAAAGAGAGTATAAAGGATTTTGAGCACCTGACAAAAGGAGAACTCCTAATCCCGCTCTTCTCTTCTGATCACCTGGAAGCCTTTCTAATAATAGGCAAAAAAGCATCCGAAAATTCTTACGATTCAAAAGATATCACTTTATTTGAAACCATCATGAATCATATGCTTGTTGTATTTGACCGCATACGGCCATACGAAGAAGTAAAAGAAAAATTTGAAACAACAGAAAGAAAGCTTATGGAATCAGAAAAGATGTTAAACAGGTCAACAAGGCTCGCCTCGCTTGGGACATTAACGGCAGGAGTCACGCACGAAATAAGAAATCCTCTTGCGGTAATAAGGCTCGGTATCAGCAAACTACCCGCGGAAGCTAGAAGCATAGACTATCTTAAAGAATTTAAAGAAAAATATATAAAGCATGTAGACAGAATAGAAAACATTGTCGATAAAATGTTACACCTCTCAAAGGAAAAAGAACGAACAGAAATGGGGGTCGACCTTAATAAATTGATAGAAGACTATCTGATAGAATTTATTCCGACATTGGGGAAGGTAACCGTAATTAAAGATTTAAAACCTATCCCTCAAATAATAGGGATCGCCGATGATCTGCATCAGGTCTTAACCAACTTTGTAGATAACGCTCTCCACGCTATGCCTGACGGCGGAACATTGACAATTAAAACCTATACAACAACAGAAGATCATATTCAAAGAGTGGCGGTGGAAATAAGCGATACCGGAATCGGAATCGCGGAAAAAAACATTGAAAAGATATTTGATCCGTTTTTCAGCACCAGACATGAAGGAACAGGATTGGGGCTCTCAATCAGTCATAAAATCATCGAAACCCACAAAGGAAAAATTGAAGTTCAAAGCCAAGAGGGAAAAGGAACAACATTTAAAATAATCTTCCCGTCAGCTTAACCCCGATTATTCCCCCCTATTAGGATAATCGAGGTTCACGCCATAATCAATAACTAACAAATTGTCAAACATTACTTACGGTATGAATAATCGGGGTTAATAACAGTTATAGAAAAATCTACTTTAAAAACCCTCGCTCCCTCCCCTTCTGTTCAACTTCTTCCCACATTTTACAATATTCCGCGCGTCCTTTCATAACCCTGTCAAGAGCGGCGAAAAGCTCATCTTCCTTAACAGGCTTTCTTAAATATTCAAGTTTTCTGGGAGTATTCTCCCATTTCTCCTTGTCTTCCCACGCGCTTAAAATAACTACGGGTATATAGTCTCTCCCCTGGCTTAATTCACTCCCTAAAGGATATTGCTCTTCTCTTATTTTCCATAATTTATTTAAAAATTGCATCCCATCCATTTCAGGCATTTTAATATCTAAAATAATACAATTTATCCTGTTTTTGGGGATTCCCAAAAGCCAATTATGCTGATCAATCTTATTTAACGCCTCTTTTGCCGAATAAACAACTGTAACATCATATTTCCCCGTACTCTTTATAAGATCGGCAATATCATCTGCTAAATCTTTTTCATCGTCAACAACCATTATCAATGGCTTAAACATTTTATCTTACCACTCCTTTTTCCCCTTTTTATATCCTAGCCCAATCTATGGGAAAAAATCTCCGATAAAGCCTTTTATAAAAAACATCAATCGCCTTTATCCATCCAAACATTATCCCCAAAACCAGGGATATAAGTAGAATAACCGGAGAGAATAAAATTGACGTAAAAACAAAGCTTGAAGGAGAAGAAAGTTTAGGCTCCAAAGGATCAATATCCCCAGCATCTCTTCTCTTCAAATATTCCTGGTATCTTAATTCCTGACATATATAATTCTCATTCAAGTTCTGGAAAAAAAAGACCGCATACCCTATGGGACCTACGATCGCACCATATAACATACATAGAGGAATCCATACAGGCGAAGTTATCGTCACAATAATACCAAAAAGAATCTTTTTTAAGAAAATATCTCCCAAATTATTCTCCAAATGAATAAAAGTGTTTTGTTGCAGTATTTTCTCATATGAATTAGTTGAAATCAAGCCTAAAATTTGTTAGAACTAAAGGGGAGTTGAATTTTGAAATTCAGACCTGCTATTAAAAAAGATTATCAAACAATCATAACAATCCTTAAAGATGTTGATGAAGATTATAAAGATCAAACTCTAGACAATTTCTATGTCGCGGAAGAAAAAGGCCAAATAGCAGGAGTTGTCAAATTAAAAAATTACGATAACTTCTTTTTTTTGAGTTCGCTTGCCGTCTCCCAAAACCACCAAAAAAGGGGGATCGCGTCGTTTATACTAAAAGAGTTAATCAAAAAATCAGATAAATCGATCTATCTTTATACAATAATCCCCGAATTTTTTAAAAAATTCGGTTTTAAAATTACAAAACAAAAATCATTCCTACCTTCAAAAAATTCATTGGAATGTGAAAATTGTTTTCCTGGAAAATGTGTCTGTATGGTAAAAGAGGGGACTGTTGCATAATGACAGTTTTTGCGATTTGTCATCCCCGCGAAAGCGGAGATCCATCTTAACCCCGATTATTATAATCGGGGTTGTTTTCTGAGAAATAGATTCCCGTTTTCACGGGAATGACCATTTGCAACAGTCCCACAGGCTAAACCTTTTAACGACCCGACAACCCGTTTAATGGATTAAAGCCTTTCCCAATAAACTCCAAACCTATCTCCCTATAATTATAGGCAAAAGATCTGCATATAGCATCATCTTCTCCGTGAGTTATTCGATCAAATTGAGGATAAAAGGCATGAACCAATTCATGCCTTAATAGGCCAACAGAATCAAAATAAAAAGCTAAAACCTCTTTATCAAAAAAACCCCTGTCAATAATAGGATAAATATATTTTAATGTGTCTAACATAGAATCAAGATATTCTTTGCGATATATGATACGTCCCCCTGCTCCACGGGCATCAGCCCTGTCATCAGGATCGGAGTAAACCGAAATTTTAACAACATGGGCTAATCCCAAAGCAGAAAGCATTTTTCTGGCATCTTCTATATACCGCCTCTGTTCCTGCGACAGATCACCGTCACTTACAAAATCTATTCCCTTTATTTCAGCTCTCTCAACCAAAGACAAGTCACTTCTTAGGGCATCAACAGCCCTCAACATCTGATCTTTTATGTGTTGGCCAACCAGGGAGTTATCAACTACAACTTCTATTTTTTCATCTTTCGAATTCCCTGCCAAACGAAAAACTTCAGATTTTAAATCATGCAATGATATCCTTTTGCCATCTCTATCTTCAACTTCTATTAAACTAAGAAGTACTATTAAGTCATTCTCCCTCTCTCCAACATACTTTCTATAGTCAACACTTAATAGCTCCCCTCTATTTATAGCCTCGGCATCATCACAAACATCTTTTGGTATATTAAGTTCCATTTTTAAATTATAAAAATAGTCATAAGGGACCCCTGAAACAGGAATCCCTTTCAACAGGTAGTCTTCTATCATTTTAGCGGCTCTCAGATAAGCTTCTACCCTCTCGCCAACATTCTTACTCTCCATTACAGCCCCACGCCCCCTCGTTAATTCAACATCCTCTCCCCACTCAAATACCGCATTATCTCTCTTTAGTATCCTAGGAATAAAAACCGAATCCTCATCATCATTTATCCACAATCCGGGAGCTTGAAGCTGGCGACTGTCAGGTATGCTAAGAGTAGAAATTGAAAAGGTTCCAAGCCCTTCAAGAGATACACTCTTTCTATCCAAAATCTCTTCACATACAGGTTGGTTATTAAATATCACTGTTATCCCTCGGACTAATCCTACATATTTTTCAGCCTTCCTTTTTAGCGCCATGTCTTTTAACAAAGCTTTACGCTTAAGCGCAACAACCCCGAGAGAAGATACAGCTCCCATATCTTTTGCAACCTCAATCCATGTACCTTGAAAATTACCGTCTACCATTCTGTAACTTTCCACTTCTATCTTTTTTAATTTTCTATCTTCCCCTCTGACACATTTAAAATCAATCTCAATTATCGTCCCCTTTCCTACGGAAGTTTTGACCCTTACAAAATCGGCTTCGGCAAAATTGGTTTTAAACCCTATCCCGTTTTTACCTATGTTTTTAACAATTTCTTCTCCAAGCTCCGCAATAACCGCTTCTTTGTTCTTGTCTTCAATGTTTAAAAAGGACTTGTTTGCTTTAAGAGGTGTCATACCACTGCCAAAATCCCTATATTCGGTAACATGATAAATGTGCCCGCTTTTCTCCTGCAAAGATGTCTCTATTTCAATCTTTTCACTCTGCGCATCCATTGCATTTTGAGTATTTTCCCTTATCTCTATAGCAGGAGCCAATTCTTGCCCTAAAGCGGTAGAGACAAGCCGTTTATTTAAGACTTTTATTGCTTGAGGTTCTAATCTTGAAAATTCCTCAAGCAGTCTCTGATGCTCTGCTTCCCCCTTCTCCCACCAGCCCGCATGCACCCTTGACGCCCAGGTATAAAAAGACAAGTCGTGACTGCGTGCAACTTCTCTTATCCCTTTCCCGCTTACAATGCTGGGCTCAAAATCTTTAAGCTTTGCTCCACTGCCAAAATCTTCTTCCCTAAAATATTTCACCCATATTTTATGATCCTCCTCGGTCAAAAGACGTACGTTTCCATTAACTACACTACGATAAAAATGATATCCATCATTAAAGAACTTAACAATATCAGTTATCTCCTGAATTTTAAAAAGATCAAACATATCATCCCATCGTTTTATTACTCTCTTAAATAAAGCCACATCTATCTCTTTCATTTCGTTCCAAATTTTTTCAACAAAACATAAATACAGCTCTTTATCTGTAAACTTCATATTTTTAACACGATTTTCGATCTTCTTTACCAGATCATCTCCTAACGCTCTCACAGCATCAGCCCCAACATACCCAAAGATCGGCAGATAAACCCCTTGAACATGATCACCTCTTATAACTCTGCGTAATTGAGAATCACCCCTCTTTACCTGTAATTTATAGTCTGCAGAAGAACTTGCCCAAGCCGTGCCCGCAGAAAACGTCTCAGGTAAAATCAAATCCACATCGCCAATATCAGCTGGCCCAAACTCAAACAACCCTTCTTTTGTAGCCCAGAGAAATGCGATTAACCCGCAATCTCTGTCTGTTAATATTTCATAAACTCTATAGGAAATAGCCTCGGGTACATTTATCTTTCCAAATTTAAGGTTGTCATGTGAGTAATCTATTACAGAATTAATAGATATCATTCCTGAAAAACTCTGGTCGCCTGAAGAAACAGCCAAACTTTTTTCTCTTTGTTTTCTTGCACTTCCGGCAGAAAAAACTTTTAGCTTTTCCATAAAAAATCCTCTTTCTGAGGAAGGAACCTTGCTTTTCATTAATTCGTATACATCACTTCTGGCAGAAACAACATACAATCTCCCCTCTCTCTCTTCTATGCCAACAATAGAAGCTCCTCCTCCGGCAGAAGCACAAACAATCCTTTCTAATTGTTCAACCTGTTCCACTCCATATTTTAAAATCAATTTTCCCCGAGGTCTGCCAATATCATCATAAAGATCAGGAGACATAACCCCTTGAGTCTTTCTGATCATCCCAAAATAATTTATTTCCGAAGAAGCAAATGGCATCTTATCAAAAAGCAAATCCATCAGGGAGATATACCCAAATCCTCTCTGCCTCGCTTCTTGAGCTCTTTTTTTTAATTTCTCTAAAACTATGGCAGCTTCCTCTCTAGTCCTCTTCCCTCCAGACATCAAAGAATCCAAATAAAGATCATTAACACTTCTAAGTTTTAAACGTGATCCGCCAGATCCTTCTTTTTTTACTTCCAAAACATCGGATTCAATATCTTCTCTTAATCCATAGGCAACATCGATATCTCCGTGTTTTCTCTTTCCCCTTACATCACTATTAAAAAAATGATCGAACATAAAAGGGTTATTAGCATATCGAACATTCAGTATTCTGTTGTTTTGAACATCTTCATATATAATGGGGTTATTTCCAAAATCTCCGACCCAAACTGTAACCCCCCTCCCTTTATAAACTTTATTATCAGCTCTGGCCAATCCCCCTTTGTCAGGATCAAAAGAAAATAATCTATCATCAAGATAAATCTTTTTTACTCCATCTTTAATTTTCAAAAACCTAAACGCCCCACGGTTAGGGACAAAAACAACCCCTTCTTTTAGCTCTCCCGTATAAAAAATTGCTTGGCGCACCATTGCTGACAAGTCAAATCCATCTTCACAAGTTATTTTATCCATTGCCGCCATAAGGGTATTAAGTTTCGCCCACTTTTTATCCCCATCCTCTGTTAAAATCTTCTCAATTAATTTACCAACTCTTGCAAGCTCTTCCCTGCCAAAAACAACCCTGTCTGAAGATTTGGGCCTTCTAAGTCCTGTCCCCATCTCAATTGCGATATCGACTCCGTTTAAAACCTCAACTTCAATCCCCTGCATTTCAACCCCCCACAATAGGATACTAACCCTCCTTTTTTGTGAACCCTCCTTTTCCGCTGTCTCGCTATCCCCTTTTTGATCTTTAAATGAATAAAGATTTAAAGGGAGCCTTTGGTCATCATAAGAGGGTTCCTGCTCTCCGTCAGAAGCACCTATCATTAAATAATTTTTGACTAAATTCTCAGCCGTCATCCCACGCCCATTATCATAGATTGAAAATCCTTTATCAGTAATCGTTACTTCCACCCTGCCTTCAACCCTTTCTATCCCGCATCCAAGCTCTTCTATATTTTCTAAAGGATTTATTAACCGTCCGTTTAAATAAATCGCAACACCTCTTACAAAGATGAATTGCCTTTCGATATATTGCTCAAAACTTCTTACTTCCCCTGCAGTCAATCGTTTGTTAACCTCTATTTTTGTCCCGCTTTTACAAGGAAAATCATCAGCCTCTTCCAGCTCAGATGTAACATCAGAATTATCTCCCGCTACACCATAACAATTTATTCTGCGAGCCTGCCCTTCCTTGGTCTTCGTAGTGAGTCGCATCGAAGCTTTCTCATCTCCGGCTATCAACCTGAACATCTGCAGGCGTCCCTCCCCATTTCTTCCGATCCCCTTCCCATTCATAATTCCCTCCATTAAAACCTCAATCGCATTTACAATCCCTTCGCTTAAAGCCTGAGATGGATCAGCGCTCTGTCTGTGGATCAGTGGCTCCATACGTTCAGGAGCAAGAGCATACCCATTCTTTCTCTGAACTCTTTCAAGCGCAGAAACAAGTTTCCCAGGTTTAAATAACTTGGCACACTTCTTTTCTGAATAACCGGCACAGGTAATTGCAAAAGAGGCCAATAAGCCAAAGGGGAATCGCCTTGGCTTCTTAGTAAAAATTCCAGCCAAAGAAGAGGAGAAAATTCTATTATTTTTTACTGTTCCTGGAGCTAAAATCATAGTATTATTTTCTACATATATATCGGAAAAAATGGCTTAAAATTGCAACATCCCTTGAATCCAGACGTTTAACAAGTTAAAATGACCCTATAAATATGATTCCAAATTATCCGCAATTCAAACCAATTTTGATTGAAGATATAGAGATAATCAAAAAACATTTAGCTTTATTTTCTCGTAAAATCTGCGAACTCAATTTGGCAAATTTGATGGTCTGGCAAGACTTCGACAGGCCTCAGTTTACAATTATAAATGATAATTTATGCATACTTGTAAACAACTTAAATGAAAAGCCATATTTTCTGGAACCTTTGGGCAATAACAAGCTTGAAGAAACTGTCAATATATGCCTAAAACATGTAGATAAATTATCCCGTGTATCAGAAAGCTTTATATCTCTTATCCCCCAACACAAATACAATATAAAATGTTTAAGATCACAGGGAGATTATATTTACGAAACAGAAACACTGGCAAACCTTAAAGGGAAAAAATACGACGGCAAAAGAAATCACATTAAAAGGTTTATCCGTAAATTTCCAGAGTATAATTATGTAAAAATGGATGCCGGATTACAAGAACAAGCATTGGATCTTTTTGAACAATGGTTTGAAGCAAAAGAAAAAGTAAAGTCTTTTCATAAGCTTTCTTATCTCTCCCAAAGAAAGGCATTAGAAATGGCCTTCTCCCATTTTAAAAAATTAGATCTGGACGGCGGCGCGCTTATGACAAATGAAGGGATGAAAGGTTTTATGATTAGCAGCCCTCTGTCAAACAATATGACTTCAATCCATTTTTCATACACAGATGTTACTGTCCAGGGGAGCTCTCAAATTCTTTTATGGGAAGGATGCAATAAAACCTTTAACAAATATAAATATATTAATTTGGAACAAGATGTAGGGATATCTGGGCTTAGAAAATCAAAACTCTCCTACCATCCTCTTAAATTAGAAAGAAAGTTCGAAATTACAGCTAAAAATTAAAGAACTCTTGTTACAGATCCATTAGCAGAACCGCTGTAAGTCATGGCTCCATTCTCCATATGATTTACATCAGGAATCAAGTATCTAAGCTCAAATCCCGCGTTAAATCCGCCTAATGCCCATGAAATTCCGGCTTCCGCCTGCACGCCTGTCGTTTGGGTGGACACCCCGCCAGAGGAGATCATATTATAGCTGACGCCGGCGCCAAGATAAGGCTTTAAATTTAGAATCTGCTGACTGTAAATCAAATCAACCGTCACAGGAGTATAAGTTGTTTGAACTCCGTTCTGGTTGTAGGTTGTTGTCTGGACAGCTCCCCGCAAAGACCAGTTTTCAGTTATTTTGTAATCGGCCGCAACTCCATACATAATTGAAGATTGCCCATTTGAAGGCGTATAAAGGCCGGCATTTGCCGAAATGGTTAAATTGCCCAACCCAACAGCGAAAGATGGAACAGAAAGTAAACAGATTGCAGCAAAAATAATAAATACAGAATAAATTTTTTTCATGTAAACCTCCAGCGTTGTAATTTCGCCCATGATTTTAACACCTAAAATCGGCTTTAGCAATGGTATAATTTTAAAAAATGATTGTATTAATTGAATTTGAGAAAAAGCCTATCCTTTTTGACAATCCTACAGAGATTATCTCCTGTTCAAACATTGCAGATGTCCCTTTGTGTTTTGACAAAATAGAAAAAGCTTTGAAATCAGGCTATTTTCTGGCAGGGTTTTTGTCTTATGAAGCAGGATATGCTTTTGAGCCTTGCCTGCAGGATAAACAAGAATATCATTTCCCCTTAATCCACTTTGGAGTATATAAGAAACCTCATTCTCAGCGCGTAACAGACCCTTCATGGTCAAGCTCAAAGAAAGAAAATCAGAAAGAAAAAATCCTGCAATTCAGAAAAAACATTTCAAAAGCAGAGTATTTCAAAGATATAGAAGTAATCCGTTCTTATATTGCCAAAGGCGATGTCTATCAAATTACTTACTGCTTAAAATCAAGCTTCAGCTTTACAGGCAAACCTTTTTCTCTATACAAACAATTACTAAAAGAACAGCCTGTCCCCTATCCCTCTTATATAGAAACAGAAGATTTCAAGATTTTATCTTTGTCTCCAGAATTATTCATAAAAAAACAAGGAGAGAAAATCCTTACAAAGCCGATGAAAGGGACATGGCCGAGGGAAAATCTTTTTTCTAGCCTGTTTGGCGGCTTAAGACTTAAATATGATAAAAAGAATCGGGCTGAAAATATAATGATTTGCGATCTTTTGAGAAATGATTTAGGAAGAATCGGGGTAGATATAAAAGCTCTATCTCTTTTTGAAGTTGCAAAATATAAAACTCTATTTCAAATGACCTCGACAGTAACGGGAAAAATCGATCCCAAAATCCCAGTTTTTGACATATTCAAAGCTCTCCACCCTTCCGGCTCCGTAACAGGAGCTCCAAAAATCCGTGCGATAGAGATCATCCGTAAGCTTGAAAGAGAGGAAAGGAAAATTTATACAGGGGCGATCGGCTATATCACGCCTGAAAGAGATATGTTTTTTAATATTCCGATAAGAACCCTTTTAATCCAAGGATCAAAAGGAGAGCTTGGAATCGGAGGAGGAATCGTCTGGGATTCAACCCCTCAAGGCGAATATGATGAGTGCAAGTGGAAGTCGAAGTTTTTGACTATGGTTTAGAGATTTCCAAATCCTTGCAAATCTTCTTGGCTAAAAAATCATGAATTTCATTGTGTCTGGTCAACCGTCAGTTAGTGAGTTCGTTCTTTATATTTTAAATTAAATTCTCAGGATTTTTAATGGAGACTTTACCTTTAACAAGCTTTAGCCTTTCATTGTCTAAACTTACAAGTAAAGATCCGTTTTCTTTGGCAGTTTGAACAATTAATGCGTCCATCCCACGGACGCCTGTTAAAATCGCAAGCTCATTTGTTATTTTATCTAAATTTTGAAGGAGATCATGCTTTGTTTGTGTCATTACCTACCGCCTCCTACTAAACCATATTTTTCTAAGTGATATTATACCAGTTGAGCGGTGTTTAAAAAAGCAATTTTTAATATCCAATCTTTCGACAAGCCTCGATTACCTCGGGGCAAGCTCAAAACAAGTTTTCCAACCGTAAGTTCGCGATTTGATTCTAAGATAAGTTCAATTTGCCTTTTTATCATACTTCTATTTTACGACATATTATAGAGCAGTCAGCATGTTATACGGCTATGAGATAGGGGTCAACAGCTACTCTGTATACATTTCGCGAGTTGCTATATCAAAAAATATGCTAAAATAATTTTATGAGCGGGTGTGCCTTATGAATCCAATTGTTGATCAAACACCTAAGGAGAAAGATAATATGCCAAATAAAAAATATTCTGAAGTTGAAAGTTATTTTAAAGAACATTTTTTTGATGAATTCAAAAATATAAAAGGAGTTGAAGAAAAAAAAGACAAGCAAGATAATGTTAAAAAGATCGAAACCCTTTTTAATGTGCAATTACCCCCCGATTTAAAAGCATTTATTCAATTTATTGATAAATATGATTTTTCTAAAGCAAAAACACCGAGTCCTATACAATTTTGGGATTTTAACCAATTTCCCATCCCAAGCCAGCAAACTAATATTTTTGAAAACATATTGGAAAACAAATTATATCTAATAATGGCTTTTACAAATTCAATTTTTATCGGGTCTGACATAAGTGGCAACACATACTTCGCGACAGTTGACAAGAAATTCTCGGAAATTATAGTTTATTCGCCAGAATCAGATGAAATAAGATTTGTTGCAGATTCAATCCAATCTTTTTTATATCTTAATCACTTAGAAATGCTTTTAGATGCTGGTTTAAAAGGAAAAAACATACAATATGAAAACATACAAAGAAAAGATATTGAAAACTTAGATTTTATTAAAGATATAAAAAACAAATTTAATCTTATATCAAAAAATGTCAACCTTAAAGATAAAAACCTAGATATAATAACAGATATCGACGAAAGCTTGCCTTTTATATCTGGAATAAATCCAAAATGTCTTCCAAAATCAAACATTGTAGATTTATATAAACGCTCCAGATGGATCATAAATTTCCTACAAGACCCATCATCCTTAGAAGATGAAAATTTGTCTATACAAAAAAAATACATCTTTAATAAAGAGATGCAAAACTCTTCTAACGCCGATTTAGTAACTATAAAAATATACTGGCTATGGAGATTATACTTATTAGACGAATATGAAGAATTTAAGAAGTTAATGCTAAAAACAAAAAAAGACAAAGCTATCATAGTTAGTCACACAGCTTTATTTTTAGAAAAACTAGCAGAAAATGATTCCCCAGAAAATCCCAACAATTTCGCCGCTTTCAAGGAAAAATCTACCTGGAAAAACAAAAAGAATCTTATGGGCATATTTCAAAAACAAACAGAAAAGGCTTTTTTTAGTACAGAAAAAGACAAACAAAACCAACAAACCTGGGATCGGCTATGTTATGAATATTATAAACAACAAAATTGGGAAAAAATGTTAGAGGCAAGCTTAAAATCCTTAGATATCAATCCAAATGGATATTATGCATGGAGACAAAAGGGAATAGCTTATATAGGATTAAAAATGTATGAAGAAGCATTAGTCGCTCTTGATACTGCCATAGGCTATGCTAAAGAACTTTATCCAAAGCGCATCAGCAAGGAAGATTTTATAGGTCCGTTTTTAAATAAACTCGATGTGCTTGCTGAATTAAAAAACAAAAAAGAGATATTCCCTCTACTTAAAAAAGTATTCAAGTTCAGCCCTTACTATAAAGATGAGGTGAAAAAAGAAAAAAGCTTTAAGTATCTTCGCGAAACAAAAGAATTTCAAGAAATAACAAAATAATGCTAAAACAACATTATGAATCGTCTGGGATTCTACCCCTCAGGGGGAATATGATGAGTGTAAGTGGAAGTCGAAGTTTTTGACTATGGTTTAGAGATTTCCAAATCCTTGCAAATCTTGCAAATCTTCTTGGCTAAAAAACTCACCTGAAATTTCAAAAAAAAAAACCGATATATACGTAAGACAATTATGGGGAGAGAGGGGAGAGAAATGTATCTGTTGGGAAAAAGGCAGTTTGACTAGGATTGATCAATTTGTATAGAGATTAAATTGTGTTAAAGCTAAGGAGTAATTATTATGAATGTAAATACATATGTAGCCATCAGCAGCTTAAGGATTCGTTCTGCAGATGAAAATGTAAATGTAACAAGTATTATAAGACAAAGATTGACAGGTTCTCCTTACAAATTCAGACCAAAAGATACTATAGAAAAATTAGACACAATTCGCAGTATGCGGCAACAATCATGTGTAGTAGATGTGGAGCCAGCAATGAGTGATTATGGTATCTCTAGTAGTGCGGAAGAGATAGAACTTCCATCTATGGTTTCTATTGCAGATGATCTTCAATTTATGGGCCCCGTTAAAGTTAAATTATTTAAACAAGTCATGGGAACATATAAACCCCAAGGAACCGATAATGACGCAAATCAATTGACCTTACTTCTTGACGATCCTTCAAAAGAAGGAGAAATATTACACCATGTAAGCTTAATTGAGGCCAAAGAATTTGCTGAACGATTATATCATATAAAAGGCACTTACTTTAGAATTGCAACTGAAAATGAAATTTTAACCGCCAAGCGGGTTGATCAAACCTTAACTAATAGCTTGCGATCTTTTCCAATTTGGACTGAAGATATCTATCCTCCAATAGAAGGTGAAAGTGGAAATGCTACTCCAAACTTTGTGATACTTTTGGACACAAACCAGTTTAGCGGAAAAGCAGAGGATCGGATCGCTAGCATTTGCCTTGTTATGGATCAATCCAATTGTTGAACAAATATCACAGGGCGAATATGATGAGTGTAAGTGGAAGTCGAAGTTTTTAGCTAAAAGCGCCTAACAACAAAAGTATTGAAAGGCGCTTAACATATTTTAACCCCGATTATTCACCCCGATTAGGATAATCGGGGTTCACGTCAGAATCAATAACCAACAAATTGTCAAACATTACTCGAGTATGAATAATCGGGGTTAATATCTTATTAACGCAAATTTTGTTTTTTTGTTTTCTCCGTTTGATCATCACGAGGAACCTCTTCAACTGAAACCAACGGGATATAAAGAGTCCCTATACTTTCG